>CALURS010000005.1 GCA_944323215.1 Candidatus Gastranaerophilales bacterium
CTCCTTAAAAAAAACGACGATACACATATCCCTAATCAACAGCTATGGACAATATAAGTACATAGCTTTTCTTTTTGTTTATAAAAACGTCCGATATTATCATCGGACGTTTTTATATAAGTTATTCTTGCGTAACAGCATAGTGAAGATCTTCTGTCCACGTTTTGTAGCCACCAATCAGTGCCATTACAGGAAAGTTATGTTCTGCTAATTTTACCGCCGCCCTAGCTCCTAAAAGGCAAGTTCCGCTATAGCAATATACTATGATGGGGTAGTCCCTGTTTAGACCGTCCATTTTACTTTCAAGTTCCTCATATGGTATTGAAATAGCATTTGGTATGTGACCTTTTTCATAATCTTCCCGTTTTCTTACATCAACAAGAGTTGCTTTTGTTTCTTCTATTGTTTCCCTTAAACTGTATGGACTTACTGTATATGCTAACATTTTTGCAAAGTATTTAAACGCTTTTTCTGTGTTATTTCTATATTCTTTACATTTATCGTGTTCCATTTTTTCCTCCTTGGTTTTTGTTTTGTTTGGGGAGTTGTATATTATTAGCATGCTTACGTGTATATAGAATAGTACTGTTGTTTTCAGTTTAATGTATTTTTTTTTGTTTTAATTCTACTAAAGCGTGATTTTTTTTTTAAACTATGCCCTAAAAGTTTCGTATTACTGTAGAGGCAAAAAATAATATGTTTGAATTTTATATTTATATGCGGACAAACAGTATTCACTATTCTTCTAATAATACATATTTCAAACCATTTGATAAGACGGATTTATCGTTTTCTGCCATGAAATCATCGCAGTTTAATGGCGTTGATTATTATAGTATGCGAAAACTAAAAGCTCCGATTGAAAAATTTAATTCGTTATCCGATTTTTATAAATGGGCTTTGGTTAAAATAAAAACAGATTTTGTGGGGAAAGAATTTCCTGCAAGAACAAAGGCTACGGCTGATACAAGACAAGACATTATAAATCAATGGCTGCAAGGCACTCTCGTTAATACTAAACAATATACATATGCTTTTGTTTTATCAATTTTAAAAGATATTACTAAGATGTTAAAGTCTAATAATGATGATTTACCATTAATTTTTAATGAGCATGCTTTAAATAAAACATCCGAAAATATAAAAGCAAAAATTTCTGAAAATAAAAATTTAAAACTTAGTTTTATTAGTCTATATAAAAAAAACTTATTAGACTTAGTTCCTATTCTAAAACGTGATAATCCAAAGGAATGGGTTGTTATAAAATCTATTCCAAATGATCCGCTAAATTATGAGGACAATGTTACAAGATTACAAATGTTGTCTCATCGTACTTGGTGTACCAAGACATCTACCGCCAGAATGCATTTGATGTATGGCGATATTCATATATTATTGGAAAATAATGAGCCACACTTAGCAGTAAGGTTTTTTGATAATGAAATAGATGAAATTCAAGGAGTTGGAAATAGAGGTATAGCAAAAAAGGATATTCCGCTTATTGAAGAGTATATTGCTAAAAACGGATATGTTTTAAGTGAAAACGTTTCTGATGAGATTAACAAATTAAAAGCTAAAAAATAAAAACTCCCCAAAATGTATTCAGGGAGTTTTGTAATTTTGATAAAACCTCTTATTGTTTAGTTTTAAGGTCAAATGATTCTTCTGAATATTTAGTACACTGACGAGTTGCTTTTTTGCATTCATTTACACAAGCGTTGCCGCCGACACAACCGCCTTCGCAGCACATTACTTCAATCAAGTTCCCATTTTCACATTTATTGTTTTTAACGTATGAGCGGAGTTCTTTAATTGATTGTGCATTGATTCCGTTAATTACATGAGGTTTAATTTCAGAGTTTTCAGGGACTATTGATGCTACCGCTTTTGCAACGCCTTCTGTAACTCCAAAGTTCATACCCTGCTTTGAAGCTTTTATGACGGTTGCATCGTCTTCACATTCTGAAGGCTTAATTTCAAGTGCATCGAAAATGGCATCCAATTCTTCATAGTTAAGTACATAATCAATATTTTCGTTGTCCATCGCCTCTTTCCGTTTTGCGACACAAGGACTGATGAATACAGTTACTGAATCAGGATGTTCTTTTTTAACGATTTCAGCTGTATAGTAAGCCGGAGTTTTTGTATCAGATTCATACGGCTTAATTTCCGGAATATGTTTTGCAATAAGTTGGTTCCAGCCTGCACAGCAAGAGGTTGTCATAAATGCATCTCCTGCTTTCATTCTTTCTTGGAATTCTTCAGCTTCCTTTTCTGTTGTAATATCAGCACCAATTGCAACTTCGTAAACAAGAGAAAATCCTGCTTTTTTTATTGCTGTATGAAGTTGTGCAGGTGTACAAGCAAATTGCCCCATAATAGAAGGTGCCGGCATTGCTATAACCTTTTTACCTGCCCTCATTGCTTTTAATATATCAATAATTTGGCTCTTTTCATGAATAGCTCCAAATGGACAAGAGTTTAAACATTTCCCGCAAGCAATACATCTGTCATAATCGATTACAGCATGTCCGTTTTCGCCTTTATGAATAGCGCCTACAGGGCAGGCATTTTCACAAGGTACAATGATTTTAGCAATTGCTTGATACGGACATGCTTGTGCACACATACCGCAGTTTTTACACTTTTCTTGGTTAATGTGTGAATGCCCGTTAAATACAGAAATTGCTCCAAATTTGCAAGTATGTGTGCACGGTCTTGCTACACAACCTTGGCATAAATCTGTTACATAATATCTGCAAGGTACACAACCGTGACAGGCAATATCTAGTACAGTCATTACATCTGGTTCAAGCTCTGTTCTGTTCATTGCTTTGTTTACGTATTCTGATATTGCTGTGTCGTCTTTGGTCCCTTCTACTGCGATACCTAATGATGCAATTGAACGGTCTTTTATTATTTCCCGTTCCTTATATATACAGCATCTGTATTCTGAACTTGCATCATCCGGAATCATTTCGTAAGGAATCTTTCTTACTCCTTCTTCAAGGTTGTTTTCCTTAAATGATTTTACTATTTTTGATAAAACTGTTTTTTTTAGTTTTTTTGTTTCGTTGCTAGCTGGTAGTATTGCCATTTCTTTCTTCCTTTTACTATTCTTATTGTTTGTTATTCTGAAATCATTCTTGCTGGTAAATGTTCATTTAACAATGTAGTTGTTAATGCCATTGCCGCATTTTTGTTTTTGAAAACTCCTGCTTGTAACGTGTACCCACCGCTTACTTCTTTTATTACAGGATTTAGTGTAGGGTCAGTCTCGTTTACTATATCTTTTGCTATTTTTACTTGATCATAAGTGTTGTAATGACCAATGTACACCCTATAAGTTAAATTAAGCTCATGCCCCACTGGTACTGTTGTTTGTACGGCTTCTTGCGGGGTTAATATTTTTACCTCCGGTACGGTTACATTTAATTCTACAGGCTTTAAGCTTTTGTCTTGTTCATCTTGTCCTAATGAATTTATTATCTCTGCAGCCTTTTCATCTGTTGATGCCTCTTGTGAAACTTTTTCACTTGTTGTTTGGTCTTCTTGTTGAATATCCAATAATCGGTTATCAACAAATTTCTTTAGATAAGTTTCATTTGCATCTTCTGATATTTCTTCATTAGAGTTTCCTATTGTTACATCTACATCAGGTGTGAAACAGTTTATTATTACCGTAAAAACTACTAGCATTAGTACAAAGGTTCCAATAAAAAGCTTCAAAACACTAATATCTTTTTTTTCTTTTGGTTTTAAGTATTTTTTGTATCCAAATTTTTTATTCATTATATACTCCGCGAACTTTTGTTCCTGCAAGGATTATATCCTCTAATTCTTCTTTGTATCTTTTCATTACTTCAATGGCAAAGCCTTTTATATCATTTATTCCGAGTTCACTCGTTAATCCTGAAGCTTTTACAGGTGCACCTTCTGATAAAATATTAACACCTGTATGAATTAATGTCGAAGTAATTGATTTTGTTGCTATAGATACAGTTAGTTTCTTATCTTGATAAAATAAGTCATCTCCGCTTCGTTTTATTTTATGTCCGTATTCTTCTAGCAGCTCTTTTATTATACATATAAGCAATCGTTGGCGGAAAACACCTTCTGGCAGATTAACACCAAACTGCTCTGTAATGAAACTTAGCATTGATTTGCTATATATAGGTTCATTGTTTATAACATCTTCTATATCAACCATCTCCGTTAAATGTACATCACATTCTCCGCAAAATGCAACAATCGCATCTCCTTGTAGTTTGTAATTTTTATATATCCAATGCGGGGCTAATTGTGAGCCTATATATTTTACTTCATCTTCTATGTATTTAGTCTTCATTGTCGAATAATTGTTTCGCTAGTTCCTGACAGTTGTTATTTATTAGTGCACGCTTTAAGTTTACGCAAGATTCACATTTTCCACAATTTTTCTTTGCTGAGTTATAACAACTTCTTACAAGCTCTAACGGTACACCTTTCTCTAAAGCAATTCTAACTATATCATCCTTAGAATAATTTATCAAGGGGGCTTGAACTTTAGGTTTAACAAGCGTTGAGAACTCAAAAACCGAATTTATTCTCTCTCTGAATTCTGGTGTGTTATCAGGAAATGTCTTCCCCTCTTGCGCATTTGCTCCAAATAGTATATCTGTGTATCCTTCGGCATCTGCAAATGCTGCTGCAATATTTAAGAATAGCCCGTTCCTGTTCGGGACCCAAACTGATTTCATGCTTGATACGGTACCAAGATTATTCTCAGGTGCCTCCTTAGATGAAACTAGTGCTGTATGCGTTATTGCTTTTAGCCAATCCAGTTTGATTACCTCGTGGCGGATATTATAATATTCACATACTTTTTTTGCTGCTAAAATTTCTTCTTTAGATGGTTTTTGACCATAATCAAAAGTTAAACCCAGCTCTATATTATATTCTTCTTTTGCTATCCCTAAGGTTACTACCGAATCAAGTCCGCCGGATATCAGAATTATTGATTTACGCATTTTTAATCATCCTCATCTTCATATTCATCAATCAGAAGATGTGCTTCTGTTTTTAAAGCGTCTGAGTACTCTTTACTTGCTATTACCTCATCAAGTATGCGTCTGTCAGAAATATTATATAGTGCAATTAGTGCGTTTCGCTTTACCTCATCATCTGGATCTGTTAGGCAGTTTTTGATACAATCTTCTGCTCTTGGGTCATCACTGTTCATTAATGCCTCAATTGCATTAATCCTAACCATGGGAGATTCATCCATCAATGATTTTTTTAAAGCATTAAAAATTTTTTCATTTCTTACATTGAGTTTCCCGAGAGCTTCAATAATCTTTTCTTTTAAAAACGAAAACTTACTAAATACTCCGTGTTTGCTATCCAAGATTGATATTAAAGGCTCAACGGCTCTTAGATCTCCTATTATCCCAAGTGCGTTTGTTGCTGATTCTTTTAGATATATAGATTTTTCATTTTCGTCAGATACCAAATTGATTAAAGGTGTTACTGCAAACCTGTCACCTATTTTCCCTAAAGCATCTGCACAGGCAAGCCGTACTTTATAATTTTCATCTTTATTATTCATACAGTCTAACAGTACAGTAACGTATGCCGTATCTTTATGATTTGCGATTGCTTTTGCACATATTACTCTAAGGTTAATGCTCTCATCACTATCTTCTTTTGGTTTTTTTATTAACAGTTTCACTATATAGTCCAAGGATGAACTGTCACGATAATTGTCTGCACACTTAACTATTTGTGTAAGATATTCAGGCTCTACAACTGTTTCTAGAAGGTAATTATATATCGCTATTAAATCTTCACGATTATAAAATTCCTCAAGCCCTGTTATGTTGTGCAAAACCTCATTGTGGTCAACTTCATCGTTTAAACCACATTTGAGAGCTATAGAATTAAAATCTATTCCGCAATCCTCTTTCACACCTTCAAGATACTACAAATATTATATTTTAGCAATATTATTTCTAAATCTTTGCAGAACTCTTTTTAAATCTTGTTATAAATTGCCCCGCCGGTGTTTGAACGCTTTAGTACTCTTAATCGTTGCCCTCTGTTTAGTATTATACCGGGACGGAAGGAATATCCGCAATTTGAACAATATACTTTACGTTTTCTTAGGTTTTTGTTTGTGTAATAGTTCCTAACTTTGCATTTAGGGCATTTTATACTGTATCTTTTAGTCTTAAGTACTCTCCTGCTGTTTCTTGCATTAATGTCAGATTGAATGTTGTTGAAGGTATCGGCTTTTATATTAGAACCGATTGCCATTTCAGGTATTGTAATTATTGCGAAGATTAAAAACAGAGTAATAGTAAAAAATCTTTTCATTGAATAATCCTTTGCATATTGAAATTGTAGCAGTTTTTTCTTTCCGGCGCAATATTGTTTAAAAATATATCCTGTTTATTATGTTGCTTTTATTAAATAAAAAGATTATTTTTCCATTCTGAGACTTAAATTATTTAATTGATCAGAAAGTGTGCAGGCTGCTTTTGATAAAATTACTGCAAGTGTTGCTATACTCATAGCGCTAATATTTCCATTGTTATTTTGGATTAATTCTTCCAGTATTTTAGCTAAATGCTTTACATTTGAAGCTTCTATTGCGATATTTTGAATACTCTCTGATAAATATTTTTTTGTATAGTTCATATCTGCTCCTTATTTTTTATTATCATTGTATCATAATTATAAAAAATTAATATAATTTCCTATTTATTATATTACAAAGATTAATAAATTTTATCATACTCTAAATTTTTAACTCTATTCTTTTTTATTTGTCCGTGACACGGTTTGTTTATGTTGTCATTATAGCGGACAATTTAATTATGGATAAGGAGTTATTATTAAAACTTGCATTGCGTATAAAGGAATTGAGGAAGATACATAATTATTCTCAAGATGATTTGGCAGCATTATCAAATATTGGTCGTTCTACATTAGGGAATATTGAAACGGCCCAAAATGATATTACTTTTTCTAAATTAAATAGGATTGCAAAGGCTTTTAATTTATCTTTATCAGAGTTTTTGAATTTTTAGACTTAGTTGTATTTACGGAATGAAATTATTTGATATTTAGAGGGTTTTTAATTTGTAGAGATTATATAAAAACAATTCTTTGATTTATCAATTATCTTGTTATATAATTTTCCTAAATAAAGGGTGAAAAAGAATGAAAGAACAAAAAATTGCAGTAATCGGATATGGACTTTGGGGAAAGAATATTGTAAGAAATTTCTATAACCTAAATGCTCTTTCTACGGTATGTGACTTAGATGAAGAAACATTGGCGAAAGTAAAGGAGCTTTATCCATCAATCAATGTAACCAAAGATATGAATGATATAATCAACAACCCGGAGATAACAGGTGTTGTTGTAGTAACTCCAAGTCATACACATTTTAAAATAGTAAAGGCTATGCTTAATGCGGGTAAACACGTATATGTTGAAAAACCGATTTCTACTGTAGCCCACGAAGCCAAAGAGCTTACAGAATTAGCCGAGGAAAAGGGCTTGATTTTGATGGTAGGTCATTTACTTTTATACCATCCGGCAGTAAACAGATTGAAGATGCTAATTGAGGATGGTGTCCTTGGAGATTTAGTATATGCGCAAAGTGACAGATTAAATGTTAACTATTTTAAGAATGACAGAAGTGTTATGTGGGATTTAGCACCTCATGATGTTTCAATGATGGCGTATGTTACAGGGAAAACTCCTTTAAGAGTAGTTTCTGCAATAGGTTGTTCTTCCGACAGAAATGAAATTATGGATATAACTCATATAAGTATTGAGTTTGAAGGCGGAATGCTCGGGCATATTTCAGACAGTTGGATTACGCCTCAAAAGCACGTTAATCTTTTAGTCAGAGGAACTAAGAAAACGGCTATTTTTGATGATACACTGCCTGAGAATAAATTAAAACTTTATGATAATTTTGTGGCTAACAAGACAGAAGTAATTGCACTTGATTATTTAGAGATAGAGCCGTTAAAATTGGAATGTCAACATTTCCTTAACTGTTGTGCAACAGGTCAAGAACCTCGTTCTGACGGTCAAAATGGGTATGTTGTTGTTAGCATTCTTGAAGAAGCTGAAAAGATTATGCTTGGTTCTAAGGTTAAAGTTCTTGATGAAAAAGAAAAGAATTTTGCTTCTTCACGTTTAAAACAGTAGGAGAGATTATGGCGAATTTTATAACAATATTTAGAGTATTTTTAATGTTTATTGGTGTGTATTTAATTTACGCACATTTAGATAATACTACAGCCGGTATTTGGGCATTAATTCTTACCATATTGGCATTTGCTATGGATGGACTTGACGGATATGTTGCAAGAAAATTCAATGAATCCTCTAAATTAGGTGCTTTGCTTGATATTATGAGTGATAGAATAGTTGAAAATACCTATTGGATTTTATTTGCCGTTATGGGGTGGATATCAATACTTTTCCCGTTAATTGCTATAACCAGAGGTTTTATTACTGATACAATAAGAAGTGCAGCTATGGAGCATGGTTATACAGCATTTGGTGCTACAACAATGCAAAGAAATCCTATTTGTATTTTCATTACTTCATCAAAGTTTATGAGAATAAGCTATGCAGTTGCAAAAGTAGCAGCGTTTGTGGTTATTGTAGCTTCAAAAGTTCCCGGATGTCCGGCCTCTGAGACTGTTTTTGAAGTCGGGTACTGGTTAGCTGTTATTGCTATTGTGTTCTGTGTAGTAAGAGGCTTGCCTGTTGTTATAGAATCTAAGTATCTTTTTGAAAAATAATGAGTAAAATTAATGTAGCGTTATATGAACCAGAAATTCCGCAAAATACCGGAAATATAGCAAGACTTTGTGCTTGTTGTGGTGCCTCTTTGTATCTTGTAGGGAAGTTGGGTTTTTCTTTATCAAGCAAATATACTAAGCGTGCAGGATTGGATTATTGGGACAGCGTTGACCTCCATAAAGTTGATAATATGGAGGAGTTATACAGCTTATTTCCTGACAGCACGTTCTATTATTTGACGACTAAATCACATAAATTATATACGGATATAAAGTATAAAGATGGAGATTTTTTGGTTTTCGGACCTGAAACAAGGGGCTTGCCTGATTTTTATGTCAAGCAAGATACTGCTGTAACTATTCCAATGAAAGAGGGGCAGAGAAGTTTGAACCTCTCTAATTCTGTTGCTATAACTGTTTATGAGGTCATCAGGCAAAATGGACTTTAAACTCCCTGTAAGAGAACAAAATTCGCATAAAGGAACGTTTGGTAAAGTATTAAATATTGCAGGGTCTGAAAACTATACCGGAGCTGCTTATTTATCAAGTCTTGCAGCGTTGAGAGTCGGGTGTGGGTATGTTACGCTTGCTTCTTCACCTAAGGTAATTTCAGCTGTTTCTGCAATTACTCCTGATATAGTTTATTTACCATTATCAGGACTTAAGGTAAATCTCGGTAATTATAAAGTAGTGTCTATCGGATGTGGTTTATCTGTTGATAAGTTTATGGCGGATTTGTTTAAATCCGTTATCAATGAGCTTTCTAAGCTTGATATTCCTGTTGTTATTGATGCGAGCGGTTTGACTCTTTTATCTGAGGTAAAAGATATTAGGTTCCCCGATAAATTAGTTATTACTCCGCATCCCGCAGAAGCCGCAAGACTTTTAAAAGTTGAAACAGATGAAATAGTAAGCAAACCTGATTTCTATGTAAAAAGATTGACGGAAACTTATAATTGCGTTGCGGTGCTAAAAGGACATCGTACAAGGGTTTCATCTTTAGATGGCGAGGTTTATATTAATAACACAGGAAACAGTGCACTTGCTAAAGCCGGAAGCGGAGATGTTCTGTGTGGCATGATTACCGGATTTATTTCTCAGGGAATGGACATTTTTGATGCTGCTAAATTAGCCGTATTCCTTCACGGTAAAACCGGCGAGTTTGCGGCACAAGATTTGAGTGAATATTCCGTCCTTGCATCTGATTTGATTAATTATATTCCTAAAGCAATTTGCAGTATTCAATATTAAATTGTATAGTCATCATCAAAATTTAGTAATGTTTCTATTTTGACATTCAAATAGTTAGCTAGCTCCAAAACTTTTCCAAGTGACATATTTGCTTTCCCACCCTCAATATTCGCAATGTAGTTTTGGGCTACGTCCATAATGCCTGCAAGCTGTTCTTGGGTTAAATCTTGCTTTACTCTCTCTAGTTTGACATTTTTACCAAATTTTTTTAGTAGTGTTTGTTTATCCATAATTTATAAGTATATAAATATTGACTTATAAATTTAACTATGCTATATGTTATATTATATAAGTCATGAATTATACAGGTGGCTAATGTCTAAAAAAATAGCTTTTGTTACCCCTATTTATACTGATGATAACTTTACTTCAGGTGGTGTTAAATTAAATTATATTCTACTAAAAGGCTTGAAAGATAAAGGTTTTAGTATAGATTTATATACTGATAATTTAGTTTCAAATAAAAAAAATATTTTTGAGGGAGTGTATTCTTTAAAAGAATTAGAGCAGAATAGGAAGTTATATATTATAATCCTTTCTGACAAGGCTTTCGTTCCATCTGATATAACTTATATTCATGACCATAGTTATAATTTCAGGGTTGAGAAAATGTCTAATAAGTTTTCGCACTTTTTTTATAAAATTTTTAACAGAAAACGTCATATAAAAAGACTGAGAGAATTTTATGAAACTAAAAATAATATATGTAAAACCCAGAAAGTGATTGTATCTTCTCAAATCTTGAAAGAGGATATGATAAAAAATTATGGTGTAAATCCTAATCGAATAGAAATTTTACCGCCGCCTATAGAAAAAGTTAAGAGTATTCAAAGAACTACTAATGAGATATTTACATTTGGAATTTCGACTGTAGGATTTGAGCGTAAAGGTGGATATTTGGTATTATCTGCAATAAAACGTCTTGCAAAGAAAAAGAAAAATTTTAAAGTTATTTTTATTTATCCGTCAAAGAATTTTTATATTAATCTTAAAATTTTTTTGTATGGGATAAGGAAATATTGTCAGTTTATACCCGTGCAAAATGATATTTATAAATTTTATTCCTCAATAGATTGTTTGTTAATGCCATCTCTTTTAGAACCGTTTGGAATGGTTGCAACTGAGGCACTATCTGTAGGAACTCCTGTTATAACCGCTAATCATTGCGGTGCTGCGGATTTTATAAAAGACGGATATAACGGCTTCGTTTATGATTATTCCTCAAGGAAAATTGATGGGCTTGTTTGTGCTATGGAAAAAATGCTTGATTTAAAGAATTCGGATACATCCTTTCACGACAATTGTGTAAAATCTGTAGAAAGTATGTATTTTGACAAATTTTTAGATAAGTATTTATCTTATATTAACGAGATTATAGCTGCAAAAAAAGATTAGTTTTTTGTAGTATATATTATGCTTTAACTTTTATAACAATATTATATTTTGATGTTTACCAGAATTGATTTCTATGTTATAATACTGCTATACTGAAAGTGTATCGTATCAATACTAGTTATTTAACTAATATCCATATATTTTATTGTGTGTTGGGTATATATAGTTCTTAATAAAACTTAATAATTGTAAATTTATTTAGCAATTATTTTAAAAAGAAATACTTTATATATATACAAGAACGATATAGGATATTAGATAAGGAGAATAAAGTTATGGCAAGAGTTTTGATTTCAATGCCCGAAGGATTTTTAGACAAAATTGATGAAGTAGCAGGTAACGAAAATCGTTCACGCTCTGAACTTATCAGAGAAGCATTAAGAAGCTACATTCACAGGAGCAAAGTTCGTAATACAGCCTATGCATCTAAGAATGCACAAATTTTAGAGGCGTTACTTGATTAGTTTAGGGGAATTAAAAACCGTAATTGTGAGAGAATTAATCAAATAAATAGAACACGAGGAAAATACACGAGGAAACAGGAAATATAAGAGAGAAAATTTAAACACACGAGAAATTAGTAAAAAAAGTCAGCCGATTTTGAAATCGGCTTTTTTTTGTATATAGGAATGGCGTTTTTTGAGTGGGAGTAAGTTTTGGAATAATAATTTTTTAGATTATAATTTGAGTATGAAGAAGTTTTTAGTAATATTTTTATTCTTGGTACTATCATATCCTGTATTTAGTGAAGAGGTTTTACAGGGTGATAATTCTGCTAAAGTTGATGCAATGGGGGAAAATGTTGTAAATTCTGGAAAGACGTTATCGCCCAAAGAACTTTATACGCAGGCATTGGCATTATATAGTGATAACAATACAGAGGCGGCGCTTGAGAGCTTTAAGCAGATACCGGAGTATGGAAGAACAAGTACTGCTTGGCTTTTGATGGGGAATTTACTTGCTGATATGGGCAAAAAAGATGAAGCTATCTTTATGTATAGGAGAGCAATTGCGGTTGATAAAGATAATTACAAGGCGTATTATAATCTTGGAAATATGTATTTAGCTGATGACATTTTTTATACGGCTATTGATTGTTACAAAGATGCTATAAAGGCAAAAATGACATTCCCTTATGCTTACTATAATTTGGGAATAGCGTACGTTAAGACAGGAAATTTAAAGAAGGCGAAGTCTGCATTTTTGAATGCGCTTGAGTACAAAAAGGATGAACCTGATTTTCATTACAATTTAGCATATGTCTATAAGCAATTAAATAAACCTAAGTTAGCCCAAACGTATTTAAACAATTACAATAAATTAATGGGGTACTAGATGAATATAATAAACGAGTTTGATACAATAGCAGCAATTTCTACACCGTTAGGAACCGGAGGTGTTGGGGTAATAAGGGTATCAGGCGAAAAATCGTTTGAGATATTGGAAAAAATTTTTAACGGTAGGACGGGAGTTAAAGATTTCAAGCCTTCGCATTTTTATCATGGAGTGATAAGAGATGGTGAGAATATTCTTGATGAGGTTATAGTATTACCGTTTTTTGAGCCAAACAGTTACACTGGAGAAAATGTGTTTGAGGTTCAGTGTCATGGCGGGATTAATGTTGTTAATTCTATTTTAGATTTGATTTTAAAATCAGGTGCAAGGATAGCTGAGCGTGGGGAGTTTACTAAGCGTGCATTTTTGAATAAAAAAATGGATTTGGCACAAGCAGAAGCTGTTGCGGATTTGATTCACTCTAAAACTAAGGAATTTGTTATTCCATCTTCAAGAAATCTTAAAGGTGCGTTGTCTATAAAAATCAAAGAAGTGAGAGAGAGAATTTTTGAAGTTTTATCAAGAATTGTAGCTGGAATAGATTTTCCCGAGGATGTTAAGGAGCCTGAGTATGAGTATTTAGAAGCGGAGTTTAGGAATGCGATTTCTTTAATTGATAAAATCTTAAGCGGTGCAAGTGCTTCAAATATTATGAGGCAAGGGATTACTGTTGCAATTGTAGGCAAGCCTAATGTAGGGAAGTCATCATTATTTAATACACTATTAAGTCATGATAGGGCAATTGTAACAGAAATTGCGGGGACGACAAGGGATGTAATAAAAGAAACTTTGGATTTGGGAATTCCTGTTACTTTAATTGATACTGCAGGTATTAGAGAAGATAATGATGTTGATAAAGTAGAAAAAATCGGGATAGAGTATTCCAAACAAAGTTTGGATGAAGCTGATTGTGTTGTATTTGTCTATGATGCAGCAGCGGGTATGAATAATGAAGATAAAATGATTTTAGAGCTTATAAATCCGGAGAAATTAATTGTTTGTGCAAATAAGGCAGATATGGTTAATGCTCAAACTGAATGTGATTTGATGATTTCGGCTAAAACAGGTGAAGGTATTGATAAATTGAAACAAGTTATAAAATCTAAAATTTGTTCAATAAACCCTGAGGATATGGAATTTGTTACAAATCTAAGACAGCAAAATTGTTTGCAAAGAGCAAAAGAAGCACTTGAAAATGCCTTAAACGGAGCTACTTATAAGGAGTTACAAGATTTGATTTCTATTGATGTCAAATCTGCACTTATTGCGTTGGATGAGCTTAGTGGCGAAGTTATTACAGATAATATTTTGAATAATATATTTGATAATTTTTGTATAGGTAAGTAGTTTGTAAAGTTTATTTAACATTAATCACTGAAAAAAGCAATTATTCCTTAAAAAAAATCTTTATAAAAATATAAAGGGATAATAAGGGGAATTAATATGTTATTTAATGTTGGCGAATCAGATAATGCAAATCGTTTATACTACGATAATAAGTATATGCAAACATCTGTAAATGCAAGCTCAAAGAAGGAATATCAAATTAAAAAAGGTGATAGTTTATGGGATATATCAAAGCGATGTTTAAATGATAAAAATGCTACCAACTCTGAAGTTCAAGATATGATGTATAAGATTGCAAAGTTAAATAATATGAATTCAGTTGATGCAATTAATAATATTCAGGTAAATGATATTATTTATTTACCTGAAGAAAATATATCTCGACAAAAACGATGTGAAGTTAAAGATTGGTTTGTTGGTCCTGCTGTAAAAAGAAATGTTAACAACGCAAAGCCGGAACAATCTTCTCAAGAGCTGATTACGAAAGTAGTTGATAAAATTAACAAATATATTGTTCCTGAAAAATCAGATTTTGGCTATACTCAGAATCAAATGTATAAATTTGACAATATAAACAGGGTGCCCAAAGAGCTGTTTAGAGAACATGCAAATCTTGGCATAAAATGTTGGGGTGAATATTTATCCGAACAAGATGGCTCATTGAAGATTAATAAAGGGAATTTATATTTAGCAAGCGTAAAAGGTGCTCTTCACATAGTTAAAAAGTCAAGTGACAGGTATGATGCCCAAACTCTTGCAAGTATGTATGTAGTTGCGGATAATAATGGAAAAGTAAAAGAAGTTTCTTTTAATTCTCCGGAATTAAAGATTAATAATATTTCTTATGATTACAAGCTTGATAGTAACGGAAATTTATCAAAGATTACTGATGGCGGAACCAGATCTTATTTATTATCAAATGCATCAGGCGAAGATTACAAAGAGTTGATATCTTCTTTACAAAAGTTGCTTGATGAAAGATTTAATTAAATTATGCTGTAATTCTTATTATTGCAAACATTGATTATTTATAGTACTCTATATTATAGTGGTATTAGTAATTAGAGAGTTTTATAGCATTGGATTTTAAAATAATATTTGATCTTTTAGTGATTGCGTTCTTACTATTTTTAAACGGTTTTTTTGTAGCAGCGGAGTTTGCACTAGTAGGAGTTAGGAAGACAAGGATAAAACAGCTTTCCAATGAAGGTAATTTTAATGCAAAATTAGCGTTGGATGCTGTTAAAAATTTGGATAGGTATATAGCAGCTGTTCAGTTAGGAATTACAATTTCCAGTTTGGGAATTGGTTGGGTTGGAGAGTCTGCTATTGCAAGAATAATTATTCCGTTGTTTAAATTTTTACCTGCAAATTATGATTCTATTGCCGCTCATACTATTTCTGCCGCAATAGCATTTGCTGTTATTACTGTTCTACACGTTGTAGTTGGTGAATTAATGCCAAAATCTATTGCCTTACAATTTCCTGAAAAAACAACGTTATGGGTCGCAAAACCTATGTATTTAGTTACAAGATTATTTGCTCCTATGATTTACTTATTGAACGGTTTAGGTGCTTTTCTTTTGAGGTTGTGTGGAATAGAGCCAGCTCAAAACCATTCTGCAGCATATTCGACTGAAGAACTTAATATGCTTATTGATGCAAGTTATAAGGGTGGTGTGCTTAATGCAAAAGAAGCTGAAATGCTTCAAAATGTGTTTAAATTCTCTGAGCTTAATGCTAAACAAATTATGTTGCCGCGTCCTGATATGGTTGCGATTTCGATTAATGCTTCTAAAGACGAAATTTATAAAATTTTAACTGAAAATAAATATACAAGATATCCTGTTTATGATGATGACTTAGATCATATAGAAGGAATTTTGCATATCAAGGACATTTATCCTAAATTAATTGAAGGTAAAGAATTTGATTTGAAATCGTTATTGAGAGAAGTCTATTATATTCCCGAAACAATGGCTGTTGATAAATTAGCAGTAGAGTTTCAGCAGCGTCATATTCAAATGGGTATAGTAGTTGATGAGTTTGGTGGTACAAGCGGACTAATTACTCATGAAGATGTTTTAGAAGAAATTTTTGGAGAGGTGCAAGACGAGTTTGACGATGACGAGGAAGTCGATGTTAAAAAGATTTCCGAAAATGTTTATGAGGTTTGCGGGAAAATGCGTTTAGATGAGTTTTGTGAAAGATTTGATGTTCAAATTGACGATGAAGAGGATGTTAAAACTATTGGCGGATATTTCATTAAAAAATTCGGAAAAATTGCCTGTGTAAAAGATGAGATTAAAGATAATAACTTTAAATATTGCGTTACTCAAACGGATTCTTCAAGAATTATTAAGCTAAAAATAGAACGAGTGAGTTCTGATGATGAGCAAAATTAATTTTAATCATATAGTGAAAAAATATTAATTCTTTGCTAAACTATAAAGTGAAGACTGAGTATAAATTGTGGGGTTTGATATGGCACAGGACAATACTTTGGTAATGATATTGGCAGGCGGTGAGGGAAAAAGGTTGTATCCGCTAACAAAAGATAGAGCTAAACCTGCGGTACCATTTGGTGGAAGATATCGGATTATTGATTTTGTTTTGAATAATTTTATTAACTCCGGATTTTATAAAATAAAGGTTCTGACTCAATATAAATCGGATTCATTAAACAAACATATATCAAGGGGTTGGGCTCTCTCGCCTCATATAAATCAGTATGTAGATTTGGTTCCTGCTCAAATGCGAACAGGCGGTTCTTGGTATCTTGGAACGGCTGATGCTGTTTACCAAAATATTTTCCATATTTATGACGAGGATCCCAAGTATGTTTGCGTTTTCGGTGGAGATCATATTTATAAAATGGATGTATCTCAGATGTTACACTACCATAAGAAAAATTGCGCAGATTTAACAATATCTGCTATTCCGATACCAATATCAGAGGCATCAGAATTTGGAATTATGGAGGTCGATGAGAACTGGAGATTGGTTAATTTCGTTGAAAAACCTCAATATTCTCCAAGACCGATGCCGAATAACCCTAATATGTGCTTGGCTTCTATGGGAAATTATATCTTTAAAAAAGAAATTCTTTTAGATGCTTTGGAAGAAGATTCTAAAATTCCAGAGTCTAATCATGATTTTGGTAAAAACGTTATTCCAATGCTATTAAATCAGGGCAAAGAAATTTATGTATATAATTTTTGCAGCAATAAGTTTGCCGGCATGACCGAAGGCGAAAGAGGATACTGGAGAGATGTAGGTTGTGTAGATGCTTATTGGCAAGCAAATATGGATTTACTTATTGCAAATCCTGAGCTTAATTTGTATTCTGCTAAGTGGCCCCTAAGAACATTTAACTATAACTATCCGCCGGCTAAATTTATTTGGCAAGAAGGTGATAGAGTAGGTATGGCTACAAATTCACTTGTTTCTGAGGGCTGTATTGTTTCAGGCGGTATTATTTCTAAATGTGTTCTTTCTCCTAAAGTTAGAATTAATAGCTATTCTCAAGTTACTGAAAGTATTTTGATGGAGGATGTTAACGTTGGCAGATATTCTGAAATAAGAAGAGCAATTATTGATAAGAATGTTTCTATTCCGCCTTATACAAAGATTGGTTTTAATCGTGAAGAAGATGAAAGGAGAGGGTTCTTCGTTTCGCCTAACGGTGTAACGGTCGTTCCTAAAGGTGCAATTCTATGATTAAAAAAATTATAATTTCGCTTCTATCATTATTTATTATTTCTTGTTCAACATATCTTGTATTTGCAAGTTCTTCAAAAACTGTCTATACAAATTCCCAAATGTTTTTGGAAGATTCTGTTAAAACTAATACCCCCGGTATTGTTTATTTTTACAGTAATGATTGTAAATATTGTGTCGCATTTTCAAAAGTTTTTAATAGAATCGTAAAAGATTACGATAGCAAATATTATTTTGCAAAGTTAAATGTTTATGATGTAAAAAATACAGATTTATGTAACAGGCTGAACATTCAAACAATTCCTGCTGTATTTATATATGAACCATCAGAAAATATTATGCATTGGATACCAAATCGAAGTCTTGCAGAAAGTCTTTTCAGAAAAACTCTAGATAGTTATATTGTTAAACGAAACAGATAATCTAAGGTGTGTTTTGAGGCTCTACTTGTGCTGAGTTGTCTATATTTGAGTTAGATTTTAAATAATTATTTACTTGTGAAATAGCAGTGTTAGTATATTGTTCGGCTTTTTTAATTCCTGCATTGGTTGCTTTATCTATGAAATATGATTGTCCGCCTGATGCCAAAAAGGTTGATGCAGTATTAACATTTTTAATTATAGAGTTGAGTTGTTCATTTTTTGCTTTCGCTTCCTGATTTTCTCGGATTTGTTTATCTGCAAAACTTCCGATTCTGTTTAAGATAGCACCGGTTAGCGTAGATAATGCCATTGCTTTTCCGCCGGATGCAAGCATAAATAAGAATGCTGTTGATGTAGCAATACCACCAATTAGCGGAATTCCAAGTTTTAAAGTCGTTGATATTCTGTCATTTTTTGTGTCATCTGCGGCGATTACTATTCCCATTGTTGCCAGTGGTGTTAACATACCAAAGACGATATCGGTAAAAGCTGAGCCAAGTGTTATATCTCTGATTTTGTCAAAATATAAATCACCTTCTGCATTTGTAACTTTATTTAGTTTGTTTGTTGTATCATACATTTGTTTTCTTATTTTTATATATTCATTTCTTGGTAATATTGCTTTTAAATATGTTAATGTTTCTTGTAACTTACCCTTTTGTCCCATATTTATTGCTTTAATAATATTAGGTATTGCACCATTTATTTCTTTAATTGTCGTGGCTTTATACGCTGAATTATTCTTAACATATTCGCTTATTGTTTGCAGTTTGTCTGCTATTTCTTTATTTAGACGTTCTCTTGAAGCAATTTCGTCAGCGCCGGATAGTTGCCTATATTCTTTTAATTGATTAAATATATTTTTTAGTACTCCTCTTGTTTTTGTATCATCAGGTGCAATTAGTTTATCAAGGTTTTTTAAAAGTTTATGAGTTACATTAAACTTATCGTCTATATTATTTGAAATAATTGTTTTGTTATTTAAAATATAATTCTGATATGAAGCTTTTATCGGTGCAAGCCATTCTTCTACAGTAAATCTTGTGAATTGTCCCTCTTTATAATAGTTTAAATCTGTGTAGGCTTCATAGAACTTATCGTTTAAGCCTTTTAGGCGCTCTGTCAAGATTCCTTTGCGAACGTTAAAGGCATCGAGAGAAAAGTTTTTGTTATATATATTATTAGCATCCTTCATATTTTGACGGATTAAATCTAAAACTTCTTTGAGTGTATAGTTCTTGTCATTAACTTGTATAATGCTTGATAAATCTTCGTTTTTTTCAATATCTTTTAGTTTATTTAAAACTGTATCATTTGTTTTAGATAACGATTTTTGACATTTAGTGTAATTAGAGGTTACAGCCTTTGTTGCAAGCCTATCCCAAGTTTGAGTTAATTTATCACACAGAGGGCCCATATGTAACCATCTTGCAATTTTATTTGATAAACTGTCTTTCATAGCAGAAAAGTTTACCAGTATTTGTGAACGCATAAGCGTTTTGTCCAAAAATCTTGCTATTTTTACTGATGTTGGTTCAATTCTTTCCAAATGTCCTTGAGCAGATTCTTTAATCTGATCGGCTTTTAAATAACTCTTTCTAATAAAGTTATCTATATAATTCATTATGTTTCGTCTGTAAAATACAGCAGCATATGCTCCAACAGCAAGTGTAATACCGCTTCCTATCAGCCAAGATTTAAGTTTATTCTTGCTTTTTGGGGGTGCATTTGTTCCGTTTGTTGTTGCTTGGGACTCTGTTTGTGTGGTTAAGGTATCGCCGTTTAATGTATTTATTTCCGCACTACTTTTGAAGGCTTTATTAGAATTTAGCCTTTGTTCAAAGTTCAACCTAGATTGTCTTACACTTATACCTTCCATATATTTATAAAAACATGTATAAATTATAATTTGCTTTTTTATTAATTTATGTTACAAAAAAGCAATTTCTTTTAATAGATATACTTTATATAAATAACTACGAGGAGTATTATGGTACAAATTATTGATAAGAATTTTCCGAATATGAATGTTTTATCATTCTTGAATATGCAACTACCAATGTTTAATTTTGAGATGGGGTTTAATACAATATTTTCTGGATTTAATAAACCATTTACGCCATTGCCATCAATAGATTTTGGTGTTATGCCACAACCTGTTATTACGACTCAATCAGCGGTAAAAAAAGAAGAAAAACTCTCGACTCCGTTAGACCCTGATAAAACCTTTGACAAGGTTATGGAATATGTATTCAGAGATGAAGGCGGCTATGTAAATCACCCTAAAGATCCTGGTGGTGCAACTAATATGGGAGTTACTCAAAGAACATATAACGGTTATTGTAAACAAAAGGGTATTCCGACCAAAAGTGTAAAAGATTTGACCAAAGATGAAGCAAAACAGGTATATTATGAATTGTTTTGGGAAAAGTCCGGAGCAAAAGATATAGCTCAAAACGGAAATGAAAAATTAGCCTATGTAGTCTTTGATACGGCAATTCATAGCGGTATCCCAAGGGCTAAAAAGCTGCTTGCTAAATCAAATGGTGATGCTGAAAAAATGCTTGATAACAGACTTGCATTTATGAAGGGATTAAGTACTTGGAATACATTTGGGAAAGGATGGACAAATCGAATTGATAAAATAGAAACAAGAATTGAATATATGGCCTAAGCTTTTAAATTGTATCAAAGCCTTCTTCAATAAATCTTGCCTTTATTTTGGCTACTTCTTCTTTGTTAGGGATTCTTGCGTTTAATTTGTATTCAAGTCCAAGCTTTTTGTATTTATCTTTTGCCATATCGTGGTAAGGTAAAAGTTCAACTTTTTCTAAACGATAGTTTTTGAGGAACTTAATAAGATTAGTTATATATTCGTCTTCAATAGTGTATCCAGGGGTTAGGACTTGACGAATTCTAATGTTTTTATTATTTTCAGCCAGAAAGTCCAGAAATTTGATTACTTTATCATTAGGTTTTCCTGTAAGTTCTTTGTGTATATCGTTGTTTAGATGCTTAATGTCAAGCATTATAAGGTTTGTGTATTTCATCAGTTCTTTTAAATCGTCTGTAATATTTACATATCCGCAAGTATCTATAGCAGTATGCATTCTTGCATCTTTTAGTTTTTGAAATGCCTCAATAAGAAACGGAATTTGTAATAAGGGTTCTCCGCCTGATACTGTAACGCCGCCACCTGAGGCATCATAGAACGGTTTATACTTTAGAACATCAGAAACAAAATCATCTGAGGTCATCGAATTTGCGTAACCACTCCAAGTGTCAGGGTTGTGACAGAATAGACATCTAAAACAGCACCCTTGTAAGAATAGTACATATCTGATTCCTGGACCGTCCAGTGTTCCCATTGTCTGTATTGAATGATAGTTACAGCTTCTCATAACATTCTGATTATATAACAAAAATGACACAGGAGAAAATTCCCTGTGTCATTAATGATTAGTTCAATAAATTATATTGAAGAGTGGAAAGTTCTGTTAATAACATCAAGCTGTTGTTCACGAGTTAATTTGATGAAGTTAACAGCGTATCCGCTAACTCTGATAGTCAATTGCGGATAATTTTCCGGATGTTCCATAGCATCTTGAAGCGTTTCACGGTTAAGAACGTTAACATTCAGGTGTTGAGCGCCTTTTCCAAAGTACCCATCCATCATGCCTGTTAAGTTGCTTATTTGTTCTTCTCTTGCTTTCCCTAATGTTTCCGGAAGAATGCTGAAGGTATTAGAGATACCATCTTTAGCATTTTTGAAAGGCAGCTTAGCAACAGAACAAAGTGAAGCTAAAGCACCTTTACAATCTCTTCCGTTAAATGGGTTAGCGCCTGGTGAGAATGGTACACCTGCTACTCTGCCGTCAGGTGTATCACCGGTTTTCTTTCCATATACAACGTTACTTGTGATGGTAAGAATTGATTGTGTCGGTATTGCGTTTCTGTAGGTATGGATTTTTTCAATCTTTGACATAAATCTGTTTACTAAATCAACACCGATTGAGTCAGCTCTGTCGTCGTTGTTTCCGTATTTTGGATAATCACCTTCGATTTCAAAGTGTTTTGCAATTCCGTTTTCTCTGATAACTCTAACTTTAGCATATTTGATTGCTGATAGAGAGTCTGTAACAACGCTGAAACCTGCAATCCCGCAACCAAGTTTACGAACTGCATTCGTATCCATTAATGCTAATTGAGCTTTTTCGTAGTTATATTTGTCGTGCATGTAGTGAATGATATTTAATGCATTAACATAAGTTTCAGCTAACCATTCCATTACCTTGTCAAACTTAGCCATTACTGTATCGTAATCAAGGTATTCATCAGTAATCGGTTCAAAATCTGCAACCTTGTCGCCTGTTCTTTCATCAACACCACCGTTGATTGTGTAAAGAAGTGCTTTAGCAAGGTTAGCTCTTGCTCCGAAGAATTGCATTTCTTTGCCGATTATTAACGGAGATACACAACATGCAATTGCATAATCATCACCAAATGATTCTCTCATTAAGTCATCATTTTCATATTGGATTGCACTTGTTTCAATACTTACTCGTGCACAGTAATCTTTGAAACCTTGTGGTAAATCTTTACTCCAAAGAACTGTCATATTAGGTTCCGGAGCCGGTCCAAGGTTGATTAATGTTTGAAGCATTCTGAATGAGTTCTTGGTAACAAGCGGTTTGCCATCCATTGTCATACCGCCTATGCTTTCTGTTGTCCAAACAGGGTCACCGCTGAATAAGTCGTTGTATTCAGGGGTTCTTAAGAATCGTACCATTCTTAATTTGATGATGAAATCATCCATTATTTCTTGTGCTTGTTCTTCTGTAATCTTGCCTGCTTTTAAATCTCTTTCTGAATAGATATCAAGGAAAGTAGATACTCTGCCTAATGACATGGCTGCACCGTTTTGGTCTTTGATTGCTGCTAAGTATCCAAAGTATGTAAATTGAACAGCTTCTTGGAAGCTTTCTGCCGGTTTGCTGATATCAATACCGTATGAAAGAGCCATTTCCTTCATATCTTTTAAAGCACGAATTTGTTCGCTTACTTCTTCTCTTAATCTGATTACATCTTCTGTCATCATAAGATTTTCAGTAGCTAATTTGTCTTTTTGTTTTTCTTCAATAAGTCTATCTATACCGTAAAGAGCGACACGTCTGTAATCACCAATAATTCTGCCTCTGCCGTATGCATCAGGTAAACCTGTTATGATGGCAGAGTGTCTGCATCTTTTGATTTGGTCCGTATATACATCAAATACACCGTCATTATGTGTTTTTCTGTATTTTGTATAAATTGTTTTAAGTTCTTCATCTACAGGCAAGCCGTATGCTTTGCAAGATGCTTCAACCATTCTGTATCCGCCGTTTGGCATGATTGCTCTTTTTAATGGGGCATCTGTTTGTAAGCCTACAATAAGCTCATTGTCTTTATCAATGTATCCTGCTCCGTGAGAAGTTATTGATGACGGGGTTGATGTGTCTGCATCAAGAACACCTTTTTTGTGTTCTTCCTTCATTAATTCACTTACTTTACTCCACATGTACATTGTTCGTTGTGTCGGGCCGCTTAAGAAACTGTCATCTCCATAGTATGGAGTATAGTTATTCTTAATAAATTCAGCCACGTCAATCGTCTTATTATCCAATATTTGGGTAACCATTCTAACCTCCTTTATTCTCTTTTGTTCGTTGGTTCCATTTATCTTAATATTTTGTGAAATATCCCGGACTTTTTGGATATGTTAAGGCGATATTTTATTCTCGCCACCATGGGTTATTATACACGAAAATTATTTTCTTTACAAGAAAATTAACTTAATTTAATGTTTTATTGGACTTGTTTTATATGTTTATTTGCTTTACCGTCTTTGTTTTTTGGATTAAAATAAAAATGTGATTAATAAACACGGAGGGCTTTTATGAAGATATTGTTTGCATCTGCGGAAGTGGCACCTTTTTCTAAGGCTGGCGGGCTGGCTGATGTAGTAGGCAGTTTGCCTAAAATGTTGGAAAAAGATGCTGAAATTGCAATTTTTACCCCACTTCACGGGTGTATTGATGTTGATAAATGGGGAATAAAAGAGCTTGATAATTCCGTTATGTGGATTTCTTTTCAAGAAAGACCCCAAAGGTTTAGACTTTTTATGACAAAGCTCCCCGGAACTAATATTAATGTGTTTTTTGTTCATAACGATTGGTATTTTACTTGTTTTAAAGAAGTTTACCCTAAATGGCTTGACCCAAGATATGAGCATGAAAGATATATTGCTTTTTCATTAGCAACATTAGAGTATGCAAAGCAGCTTAATTTTAAGGCGGATATTATTCATTCTAACGATTGGCATACTGCTATGATTCCGCTCTATATAAAGTCTAATTATAAATTTGACGAATTCTGGTCAGGTGCTAAAAATGTTTTTGAAATTCACAATCTCGCATATCAGGGCGTGTGGTTTGATGATGTGATAGATTTTGCTAATATGCGTCGCGATATTGTTTACAATGAATGGGGATGTGAACACTGGGGACACGTCAATTGGATGAAGGGTGCTATAAATTATTCTGATAAAATTGTTGTTGTATCTCCTAAGTATGCTGAAGAAATTTTAACTCCTGAATATGGTGAAGGCATGGATTATACACTAAGAGGTCAAACTCATAAACTTGTCGGAATTTTAAACGGTATTGACTATGATGTTTTTAATCCCAAGACTGATAAAAATTTAGTAAAAAACTATGATAAAAATTCAATTAAAAACAAAGAAGCAAATAAGAAAAAAGTATGTGAGTTCTTTGGGTTGAAATACAATCCTGACAGACCTTTAATTGCGATGATTTCAAGGCTAGTTCCTCAAAAGGGACTTGATTTGATAAGACAGGTAGAAAATGAATTAAAATATATGAATGCAGATTTTGTATTCTTGGGTAGCGGAGATAAGGATTATGAAAATCTCCTAATTTGGTTGTCTAATAATACTGATAATATTCGTTCGTATATCGGGTATAAATCTGATTTAGCTAATCTGATTTATGCAGGGAGTGACTTTTTCTTAATGCCTTCTGCTTTTGAACCTTGCGGATTAAGCCAATTAATAGCAATGAGATATGGATCGTTACCGATTGTAAGAGCTACAGGTGGATTAGATAATACTGTTGTCGGGTATCCACTGGATAACTCTACCGGATTCAAGTTTTGGGATTATGACGGTTGGGCAATGAAAGCTGCTATTGAATGTGCTATGTATGTTTATAAAGATAAATATACTTTGAACGCCATGAGAAACAGTGCTATGTCTGCTGATTTTTCTTGGAAAAAAAGTTCAAAAGAATATTTAAAACTTTATCGTGAATTGCTTGCTAAATAATACATTCAGAGATTTTATGATTTATCTTTTTTAAATCTTTTTTAAATATTTGTAAATCATGTTATGAAATATTGGTAATGTGGTATAATATATATAGGGAGATAAATCACAAAAAATTTAATAAGCCGTTTCAGCCAACAAGAAAGGCATATTATATAAATGAACGAAATACAATTCCATAATGACCTAGACAAAATGTTAGCAATAATGCCTGACAAAATTGTCCGCAATGTTACGCACGACCAACTGGAAGATGTCATTGAGATAGTGCTTGATATTGGAAGGGTTCCGGAAATTAGGCATTCAGGCGGCAGAATTGAGCGTATTGCTTGTGATGAGATTACAGAAGATGACATTAATTTTATCACGAGTCATCTGCAAGAGTTTACCTCTGATAACAGATCGGGAATTCCCGGCACTTTACACAGAATTAGTGCTATTAGGAACAGGCAAGGAAAGATAGTTGGGTTAACTTGTAGGATAGGACGTGTTATTACAGGAACTATTGCGTGTATAAAGGATTTTTGTTTACTTGGTAAAAGTATTTTGTTTTTAGGACGACCTGGTGTTGGTAAGACTACTAAATTAAGAGAAATTTCACGACTTGTTGCTGATGAATTAGGTAAAAGAGTTGTTATTGTTGATACCTCTAATGAAATCGCAGGTGATGGTGATACTCCTCACCCTGCTATTGGTTCTGCAAGACGTATGCAGGTTCGTCAACCGGAGTTTCAAAAAGATATTATGATTGAGGCAGTTGAAAATCATA
This sequence comes from Candidatus Gastranaerophilales bacterium, assembly GCA_944323215.1. Lineage (GTDB taxonomy): Bacteria > Cyanobacteriota > Vampirovibrionia > Gastranaerophilales > Gastranaerophilaceae > CALUTH01. The sequence continues at coordinate 26,431 of CALURS010000005.1, forward strand.
CGCCTGAAGTAATTGTTGTTGATGAAATCGGTACAGAAGCTGAAGCACAAGCAGCAAGAACTATTGCTGAACGTGGGGTTATGCTTATTGCTACAGCTCATGGTAACAGCCTTGAAAGTTTAATTAAGAATCCGACTTTGTCCGATTTAGTCGGAGGTATTCAATCAGTGACTTTGGGTGACGATGAGGCTAAGCGTAGGGCTTCTCAAAAAACTGTTCTTGAAAGAGAAAAACAACCTACTTTTGATATTGTCATTGAAATTATTGATAGAAACACCCTTGCGGTTTATAAAGATGCAGCAGAGGCGGTTGACTATATTCTTAGGGGTTGGCCGATTAGACCTGAGATTAGAAAGGTTGATAAATCCTATGATATCAATGTTAAACCTGAAACCCAACCTCAAACCGTTGCGGAGCATATTAATAAGATAGAAGAAAAAATACTTCCCGAACCGACAGATAGTTTAAAATTCTCGTTTAATAGAAAACAGTATGTTGAAGATGCTAAGCCGTTTAAGAAAATATATTTGTATGCTGTATCGAGAACTATTGTTGAAAAAATTATTGAGCGCTTAGACTTAAATGTAGAGGTAACAAGAAATATTGATGAAGCGGATTTAGTTATTGCACATAAAAATTTTGCAAAAGGCGGAGCAAAAGTCTTATCTACGGCAAATGATTACAGGTTACAGATTTTTTATGTAAAAACCAATTCGATGGCACAAATTCAAAAAGTTATGAAGGAAGCTCTTGATATGCAAAATCAAGCTGAGGTTCTGCAAGGATATTGTGATGATGCAGAACGTGCTTTAGATGAAGCTAAGGCGGCTATCAATAAAATTCTTGCAGGGGCAGAGCTTATTGAGCTTTCTCCGCAAAATCAGCATATCAGAAAGTTACAGCACGAGCTTGTTGAACAGCACAACTTGGAAAGCAAATCCGTTGGAGAAGGACCTAACAGACATTTAAGAATAGTCGGCGGTAGAGAGTTTACTGCTTAATCAGTTTAAACTCTTTATAAAGTTTATTGCTTCTTCCCTTGTGTTTATATCACCTGAAATTTGTGCTTCTTTAAGCTCGTTAAGAATTTCTCCAAGTTTTGGTGATGGACTAAGATTTAGAAGCTCCATTACTTCCTTTCCGCCTAAAAGCTTTGGTAATGGTTTAAGAGTGTCTTTAATGCTTAAATAGTAGTCAAGCATTTTATCTAAGCCTTCAAGGTTATTTTTTAAAATTTCTTCAGTGATATCTTTGCCTCGTGCAGATAACCTGTCTGCTTTTGCCAGCATGATATTATCTATTACGTCACTTCCCATTTTTCTTATATATCGCATATAATGCTTTTCTGAAAGGTTTGGTGCCTGTATTACGCTTGATGGGTAGATATGCAGTTTTATTTGTTTGGTTATGTATTCTATTTGTTTTTTTGAAAAGTGCATTGATTTTAGCATTTTTTCAGCCATTTTAGCACCAACATCATCGTGTTTAATAAAACGATGTCTACCGCTTGCTTCTATTGTCCAAGTAGAAAATTTCCCGATATCGTGTAAAAATCCGGCAAGCTTTAAATGTGCAAGTCTTGAAAATCCCCCAAAATCCTGTTGATTAAGATGTTCTTTTATTTCTTTACATGATTGGTTATACAGCTGCTGAATTTGGTTAACTACTTCTATTGAATGGTGAAATAAATCTAAATGGTGATGAGTATTTGGCGGAACTTTTTTTACATCTGACATTGGCGGAAAAATCTGCTCCGTTATACCTGCTTCATCCATTGATAACAATGCTTTTACGCTATATTCGCCACTGAATAATTTTAAAATTTCATAGTTTATACGTTCTATTGCTGGTTTTGTTACAAGGTTTGTTCTTGATTTAATTTCCCGAAGGGTATTTTCTTCTATTTCAAAACCCAAGCAGCTTTCAAATCTAAATGCTCTTAGTATTCTAAGCGGGTCATCATCAAAATTTTCAGGTGATATCATACGAATGAGTTTATTTTCGATATCACATTTCCCGTTTGTTATATCAATAATTTCTCCGTCCGATATCCTTAATGCTATTGCGTTTATTGTAAAATCTCTACGCTTCAAGTCTTTTTCAAGAGAGTTTTCTATCGGGTTTGTTATATCTATATAATTTACCTTGTCTTTAAGTACTATTCTGTAGATTTTATTGACTTCATCCAGCGGAATAAAAACTCCATTCAGTTTTTTTGCAAGTTTTATTGAAAACTCTTTTGCGGCTTCATCTGCGACAATTATATCCTTATCATAAGTTTCTTTATTTAATAAAGCATCTCGAACTGTTCCTCCTACAAGGTAGATTTCTTGATTTAATGATTGTAACGTTTTTATGATGTTGTTATTTAGAATATCCATAGATTAAATTACCAAGTGCAACAATTGTTGCGGTTTCTGCCTTTAAAATTAGTTTTCCGAGTGTTACAAGCGGAAGTTTGTTCTCTTTAAAAAATTCAAATTCTTCGTCGCTAAATCCGCCTTCCGGACCGATTAGTACAAGGATTTTTTCATTTTTCTTTATCGGATTATTTAAAATATATTCCTTTAAATTCATTTCTTCGTTTCGTTCTGCAAATACGATTATTTTATCAAATTTATCGAAAGGCAGATTTTTAAGAGTAGTTAATTGGTTACATTTTGGGATATTAGCCCTTTCACATTGTTTTGATGCCTCATACATCGTTTTTTGCCATTTTTCAACTTTTGCTGATGCAATATTCTGTGCTAAGGCACAATTTTTTGTGTATATAGGATAAATTTCAGAAACTCCAAGCTCTGTGGCTTTTTCAACAAGAAGTAGTTGTGCATCGCTTCTTAACGGAGTTTGAGCCAGTATCAGTTCATAATCCAATTTTCGTTCTGATTGCTTGCTTGATTGAATTTCGGCGATTAATTCATTTTTGTTAATGCTCTTAATTTTGCAATTGTAGAGAGTTTCCTTTTCGTCACAGAATTTAATTTCTTCGCCAACTTTGGCTCGCAAAGATTTTACTATATGGGTGTAATTTTCTTTGTCATTAACTGTTATGATATTTTTATCTATATTTTGTTGTGTAATAAAAAAATGTGGCATAATTAACCCTTTGTCAGTCCGTAGTTAAAAGCATCGAGTATGGTTTTAACTTTTATTATCTCTATTCCTGAGATATCTTTTGTTAAGTTATTGGAAAACGGAATAATAATACGTTTAAAACCCAGTTTTTGAGCTTCAATAATTCTTTTATCTATATTGTTAACGGCTCTAATTTCTCCCGATAGACCTATTTCGCCAACGATAGCTGTTGCTTTATCCATTATTATATCCCTTGCACAAGTTGTAATAGCAAGAGCAATACCCAAATCCGCTGCTGTTTCCGTAATATCCATTCCGCCTATTACGTTAACGTAGACATCTTGCTTCGAGAGGTTAAGCCCTACACGCTTTTCCAAGACTGCAAGAATTTGATGTACTCGACCTGTATCAACACCGTTAGCAATTCTTCTTGGAGTTGGATAAGGGGTTGTACCTACAAGAGCTTGAATTTCTACAAGCAGAGGTCTTGAGCCCTCGTTTGTTACTATTGTTACGCTGCCTGGGGCTTGGACACTTTCTATATCTTTTATAAACAATTCACTAGGGTTGGTTACTTCTCGCAGTCCGTTTTCTTCCATTTCAAAGATTCCTACTTCAGAGGTGTTTCCAAAACGGTTTTTGATTGAACGTAGAATTCTATGTGACTTGTATTTATCACCTTCAAACTGGATTACAGCGTCTACCATGTGCTCTAAGACCTTTGGACCTGCAATATTTCCTTCTTTCGTGACGTGACCGATTACTATTATTGCAATATTTTTGGTTTTAGCAATGTTTATTAAGGAGTTGCAGCACTCACGAATTTGGCTGACGCTACCCGATGAGCTTTGCACTTCATCAGTGTATATTGCCTGAATACTGTCAATTATTACTAAATCCGGCTTGGCATCTAAGATTCGTTGCTTTATTGCCTCAAGGTTTGTTTGCGAGTATATATAAAGATTTTCAGCGTTTACTTTTAATCTTTCTGCTCTAAGTTTTATTTGGCTCAAAGATTCTTCTGCTGAGATGTATAAAACTGTTCTTCCGTTTTGAGAAAGTTTGCCGCCGGTTTGTAATAGTAGAGTTGATTTCCCAATTCCGGGGTCTCCGGCTATTAAAATTACCGAGCCTTCAACTATTCCGCCCCCAAGTACTCTGTCAAATTCTGAAATATCGGTTTTAAACCTAGTTTCTGTATTTGATTGAATTTCATTTATTCTTGCAGGCGGTATGTCATCTATTATTATAGATTTACGTTCAGTTGATGTCTGTGGTTTTGTTATTTCCTCTACAAAACTTCCCCAACTTCCGCATTCAGGACATTTACCCAAGTATCCCGCACTTTCGTATCCGCATTGCTGACATACATATTTTGACTTCACTTTTGCCATATTTTGATTTTAGTACAAATTTTATTAACCGTAAATTTGTTATGTAAATAATTGTAAATATAATAACTAAATCCTTAAAGTTTTACAAAAAAATGCCGTTAGTATTATTACTAAATAACTCTAGAAGTATATAGGAAAGGATATGGTATGCAGATTAATGATCAATCGTTAATGAGTATTGTTGATTTATCTATGGAGAAAAAGAATATGGATGAGAAGAATTTGGGCAGTGAATTAGACTTCTTTTTTGACAATGTTATGGATACAGTCGTTGAATTTTTTGAACTGGAGAAAGTCTGATTTAAACAAGTTTATCTACACCTAACTAACCTAATCACATAATTTACAACTCAAATTTACCCCGAGCCGGAATTGACCGGCTCTTATCTTATATATACTCTTGGTAATCTTACTTTTAGCCGGCAGGTTAATTCATAGTTTATCGTATTAAGGATTTTAGCCCAGTCATCAATTTTAAGTTCATCATTGATAAGTTCGATTATATCTCCTGTTTTGGCATCTATACCTGTTATATCAAACATCATTTGGTCCATAGTAATGTTGCCGACTTGTTTAATTTTTTTACCGTTTATCATTCCGCAGATTTTATTGCTTAATCCCC
>CALURS010000006.1 GCA_944323215.1 Candidatus Gastranaerophilales bacterium
GATAGCTACACTGTTTATTCCGACATTGTTGCTGTTAGCTCCTATTGCAATTGAGTTGTCTGCAATTGCGTTACTGCCTTGACCTATTGCTATTGCATTTTTTGCCATTACGGTCGCATTCAATATGCTGGTATTATTACCCAACATTATCCCATTTGTATTTGTTAACATTAATTGACCGGCTTTCTCTTCTTCGTGTAAAAAACCGATTTGAGGATAGTTACTGTTTGTTCCGATAGTGAGCTTAGGAACGTTTGCTCCCATTTCTGCTATGTCATTGTTCTCTCCCCCAATAACTGCTGATACGGTTGTTTGGTTCATGTTGTAACCAATATTACCTCCTGTTAGGCTTGTCCATAAACAACCTCCGGAACCGCTTCCTAGTGATTTTTTTGTTATCATAGGGGCTGATAGTGCCATAACTACTGCGACTACCAACATTACGACCATCATTTCCATTAATGAAAATCCGCTCTTAATTCGTAAAATATGCTTCATTACTATCCTCGCTATTTTTATTAACTATATTTAATTACACAAAAACCAACGTATATATCTATACGTTGGTTTTTGTTTGTTATAAATATTGACATCTACTATGTCTTATTGTGCTTGCTATAATTTTTTTCATATTGTTCAATGACAAATATATTGCCTCTCTTTATAATTATAAACGCTATTTGGCAATTTTGCAATATTCCAAGTTCTTTTCTTGTTTATACTAGATTAAATATTTACATTTGTTAAAAAATGTTTTATTTGACAAGTATGTAATTAAGGTTATAAAATTGGGCTATGGTTACAGCATATTTAAGTTTAGGATCTAATCAAGGTGATAGAATCGGTTACATTCAACAAGCTGCATCTTTGTTGAAAGCAACTGATGGTATCAATATTGTTACTACATCATCATTTTATGAAACTGAACCTTGGGGTATGGATAGTGATAACCTGTTTGTTAATGCTGTGATGCAAATTAATACTACGCTAAATCCTGAAGATTTATTAACTGCAATTGAGTTTATTGAAAAAACATTGGGGCGTGTTGAAAAGACTAAAGAGTCAAATTATTTGGATAGGTGTATTGATATAGATATAATTTTCTATGAAAATCTGATTATTAATACTCCTAAGTTAGAAATTCCTCATCCTCGTTTTCACGAACGTGCTTTTATGATTGTTCCTATGCTCGAAATTGCACAGGATTTCGTTCATCCTATTTTTAATAAATCTGTTTTGAAAATTTATGATGAATTAGAAAATCCCGAAATGGTTTGTTTATATGGAACACGCTTGTAAAGTCGCAATAATTGGAGCCGGTCCTGCGGGAGTTTTGGCTGCTGCGTTATTAAATAAAAAGGTTGAAGTTACTATTTTTGAACATAAGTCTCTCCTTTATTCTATTTTACCAACAGGTGGCGGTAAATGTAATATATCTAATTCGGAAATTGATTATAAAGAATTTGCTAAAAACTACCCTAGAGGTGAGAAATTCTTATATTCGGTTTTGGCAAGATTTTCTCCTGCTTATACAATGGAGTATTTCAAATCTATTGGTATTGATACTGTGACATTGGATGATTGCAAAATATTCCCTGAAAAAATGAGTTCTAAGTTTGTTAGGGAAAAAATGCTTTCACAAATTGAAGGGTGCTATATCGTTAAGTCTTTAGTTAAACAAGTATTAAAGTTAGAAAATGGTTTTAGCGTTAAGACTTCTGATGCAGAATATTTTTTTGATAAGGTAATTGTTGCAATTGGAGGACATGCTGATTTCTCTATTTTAAATGATTTAAATATAGATATTGTTCCAACAAAGCCTGCTCTTACTGGGTTGTGTACGGAAGTAAAATATAATTTACTTAGTGGAGTTGTTCTTAAAAATATTTTTAATTATGAAACTGATTTATCAGGGGATATGCTTTTTACTCATTTTGGAATTTCCGGTCCTATTATATTTAAAGTTTCGTCTTTAAAGGCTAGAGATGAGTTCCCTTACTTGCTCAATTTTGATTTGCTAAATGGAAAAATAACTGATTCTAAAGCGTTCCAACAAATTTTAAATCAGAATTCTAAAAAAGAGATTAAGAATATTTTGTCAATTTATTTGCCTCAAAATTTTGTTGAATTTTTCCTAAAAAGCTTAAATATAAGTCCTACTACAAAAGGCTTTGAGGTTAATGCTAAAATTAGAGATTTAATATTTGATAATTTAAAAACTTATGCAATAAAAATTTTATCTCCGCGGCCGGATGGAGAAACAGTTATGAGCGGTGGTGTAGCTTTAAATCAAATTAATTCTAAAACATTTGAGTGTAAAAATACCAAAGGGCTTTATTTTGTTGGTGAAGTCCTTGACATTGATGGATTTTGTGGCGGGTTCAATCTTCAAAACTGCTGGAGTGGAGCTTTTGCTGTTGCTGAAGCTATTATTCAGACTTTTTAAAATTACGTTTTAAATCAGTTATATCATCGCAGTATTTTCTATCTGATGAACAAGAGGTTTGCCCATCATTTGTAAAAGATATTGAGCCCAGATTTGTGTCTTCTCCGTTAATTTTTGTATAAAAACTGATTTGAGAACCGGAAATTCTATATTCTACATTATCTCTGGTTGAGTAAAAAGAGTAGCCTCCGCCTTCTGAAGTTACGCTAGAAGAAGATACACCTAATTGATCTGCAAAGATTAGTGGAAATTTTGCTGCGCCGCTATAGGTTTCACTTGCGTAGATGCCTCTTAGTGGTGCATCGGTATTACCAAATCCGTATTTCTCTGAGGTTGTATCATCATCCGGGTATAATGTTGAGTCGTTTAAAATTTCTCCAATTAGTTTTTGTGAGGTTACGTATGCTCTTAAAAATTTTGCTTTGTTTATATCAGGCATTACTCCTGCGATTACTTTGGCTAGTAATGTTCCTATTACTCCAATTATTGCTATGGTTAGTAATATTTCCATTATTGTAAATCCGTATTTTTTCATATTTTCCTCACTTTTTTATTCTTATTTAATCTAATTTTATTTTATTTTTTTGCTTATTGCAATACCTTTTATTGCTCTTGAAAAAACTTAATAAATACTGTAAGATTATCAGGATGGTTAATTTTGTAAACAGTAATATTAATAAAAATAGTATAGCTGATATTAAGTCTACTCATATAAGTAATTTGCTACAAGAAAATAGTGTTAGCGAGTTGAAAAAAATTTATGAGTTTTATGCTTCTGAAAATTCTTTACTTTTATTAAACGGGTTTGGTGGAACCGGAAAAAGGCTAATTATAGAACATTCAGAAGGATTTTTAGCACCAAATGTTTTGCGTCTTGAGTACGATTGCAAGGCTGCTACGGTTTGTGATGATATTCTGTTAAGTTTTATTGAAATAATGCAAAAAACGCCTGATGCAAAAAAAATTTTTTCTCCTAAAATCGAAAATTTTGCTAAAACTCTTAATCGTTATATCAGTGTTAGTAATTTCCCTATTCTGATTTTTGTTAATTCATTTGATAATGTTCAAGATAAAAATGCTAAGTTGGTTCTTGATTTTCTTTTTTCTGTTATGAATTATGATAGAGTTAAGGTTGTAATAACTTCTAAAACTTTCGATTCGACCCTTATTCCTCAAAAAATAAATTATATTAAGATTATTTCTAAACCATTAACAAGAGTTATTTTTTCTGAGTATTTTAAATCTAAAAGTATTTCTTTTAACGAAACAGAAATTGATGAATTATATAAACTTACCAGAGGGTATTATTATTATGCGAAGCTTTCGGCCTCTGTTATTTCTAATATGAATATTACTTTGCAAGAATTTTTGTATAGATGCAAGAGCTCAGGCAAGATTTTTGACAAGTTCCTTTCTGATATTGCTATGTCTGTTTTATCTATTCCGATTAGAAATTTTTTCTGGTTTTTGCTTTTATTGAGACATGGTATTTCTTATGATGCTTTAAGTGTTCTTGATTTGTATGACGAAAATTCTGTTAAATATTTGCTAAAAAACGGTTATATTTATGAAAATAATTCTTCAATCTATGTAAGTGATTATTTCCATTCAGATGTTGAAATTATCATTCCTAATAAAATAAAACAAAAATTGCATAAGTATTTAGTGGACATTTATCGTTCACAACTTAAAGAAAAACCTGAAAATAGAGTCTTAAAACTTTCAAGACAGTCTTTGAATGCAGAAATTGATTATCATATGGCAATGTCAGAAAGTAATACAGAACAAGTTAACGAATTAACCAAATTGCCGGTTACTGATGCCAAAGCGGAAGATAATATTAGTATTGATAGCAGCACAAATAATTACAATAATGACGACGAGCTTGAATTATTTAAGCTTGCAGAGGATTACTCAGATAGTTATAAATACAATGAGGCTATTGACGTATATAACAAATTGCTACAGAAAGAACTTGAACCGAGGAAATTAATAGATGTATATATGTCTATGGCTAGGATTTATTGTAAAAAATCAGATTGGTCAAAGGCTTTACATTATTATTCTTTGGTAGAGGATTTTTATAAAAGAAACAGTGAGCCTATAAACGTTAATTATATTAAGCTTGAATTAGCTGACGTTTATTACAATATGTATAACATTGAAGGAGCGAGAAGCGTTCTGAAAGATGTTATTTTTTCTCAAGATTCTCCGCGAGATCTTATGATTAATGCGTGTTTACGTTTAGGAAATTTAGAGGATGATATAGGAAATTTTGAAGAGGCCTTTGTTTACTACAAGCAAGGAGTTGATTCTGTTGATGAAACTACTTCTTTTGAGGTGAAAGAAGAATTATTCTTCAGATATGCTGTTGCCCTTGATGAACATGGGGAAACAGATTTGGCCGTTGAGTATTACAATAATTATATTAATTCCGGTGCTCAAAAATATCTTTCTTCGATTTACTGTAATCTTGGAGCTTTGTTCCAAGAGAATGGTGATTTGAAAAAAGCAGAGGGATATTTTAAAAAGGCTTATGAGCTTGATATGACAAAAAATAATTATGATGGGCTTTATTGTTCTTCTACTCATTTGGCAAATTTGTATTTCGAAAAATCGCCTAATAAAGCTTTTCCATATATTAAAACAGCTAAAGACAGTGCCGAAACTTTAAATGATACATTTTATATTGCACAAGCTCATTTGTTGGCAGGTGATTATTATTACAGAATTAATGATAATGAAAAAGCTTTAAAAGAGTATATTGATGTTTATATGAATGTTAAAAATGATTTTTCTAAAGAAAATATTGATAAGATTACTGCAAGAATTAAAGATATGGAAGTTAGGCTTGGGTCTGAAAAATATACGGAGATTATGAAAAATTATGGACAAAAATAGTTTCCAAGGATATATTGAGCTTTTTTTAAGTGAAAACTCTAAAGTTAATCTTATATCTAAAAAAGATGAACAGTTTTTGTGGGAAAAGCACATCTGTGACTCACTTTCCATATCAAAATTTTTTGAAAAATACCATACTCCTCAAAGTCTTATTGATATAGGTACAGGGGGCGGGTTTCCTGCGGTTCCTATAGCAATTAATTATCCGGAGGTTGAAGTTTGGGCATTGGATAGCATTGCAAAAAAAATCAGGGCTGTTGAATTTTTTAAGAGTAATTTAAATTTGCTGAATCTACATCCGGTTTGCTCTAGAGCGGAAAGCTTTAAAGAAAGAAAATTCCCATTAGTAGTTTCCCGCGCGGTTGCTTCGTTAGATAAATTGCTGCCTTATGCAGATTTGTTGACTCTAAATGATGGATATTTTGTTGCATATAAATCAAAGTTGCTTGATGATGAACTTGAAAATGCTAGAAAGATCTTAAGAAGTACAGGTTTTCAGCTTATTGACATTATAGAGTATACTTTACCATTGAACGAGCCAATTATAAGAAAATTAGCAGTCTTTCAAAAATCCTAGAGCTTTGTTTGTTTACAAAAATATTTATTTATGCTCTAATAATTGAAGGTATTTATTAAGGAGAGATTATGATATCTGAAGAAAGAACATTTGTTGCAATTAAGCCCGATGGAGTAAAAAGAGGGTTAATCGGTAAAATTATTGACAGATTTGAAACCAAAGGGTTTAAAATTGTTGCTATGAAATTACTTCAAGTAACCCCGGAATTGGCTGCGAAGCATTACGAAGAACATCAAGGAAAACCGTTTTATAATAGATTGGTTAACTATATTACAAGCGGTCCTATTGTAGCAATGGTTGTTGAAGGATATCGTGCAGTTGAAAGTGTTAGACATATGGTTGGTGCTACTGATCCGGTTAAGGCTGATGTAGGTACTATAAGAGCTGATTTTGCTCAAGTTATGGAATACAATGTTATTCACGCTTCTGACTCTCTTCAAAGTGCTGACAGAGAAATTAACATCTATTTCAAGCCCGAAGAAATTTATGATAACTGGCAGTCTATGCTGGAGATGATTACTTATGACCAAGAACGTTCAGGGGTTTAGTTACGATTTAGTACATATTTGTAAAAACTCTGGAGCAAGAGCAGGGGTTCTGCATACTCCTCACGGAGATATTGAGACACCTATCTTTATGCCTGTCGGAACTAATTCTACTGTTAAACTGGTGACTAATAATAATCTCTATGATACTGGCGCTCAAATTATTTTATCAAATTCTTATCATTTGTATTTAAGGGCTGGTAGCAAGCTGATTAAAAAATTCGGTGGTATTCACGGATGGATGAATTGGCAAAAACCTGTTCTTACTGACTCCGGTGGCTTCCAAGTTTTTTCTTTGGCACATTTAAGAAAAATTTCTGAAGAAGGTGTTGAATTTAGAGATCCCAAGGACGGTAAAAAACATTTTATAAGTCCGGAAGTCTCTATGGAAATTCAGCAGGATATTGGTGCTGATATAATTATGGCGTTCGATTGGTGTGCACCGTATCCTTGTGATTATAATACGGCTAAAGATGCTATGGAGAGAACTCACAGATGGCTTGAAAGATGCTTTAAAGCTAAAACATCAACTAATCAGGCTCTTTTTCCGATATGTCAGGGTGCGTTTGAAGATGATTTAAGACGCGAAAGTGCTGCTGTGGTATCTTCTTTTGATGCTGTCGGGTATGCTATTGGTGGTGTGAGTGTTGGAGAACCGCCTGAAATTAAAAACCATTTGGTTGAACTTACTGCTCCGTTGTTACCTCAAGATAAGCCAAGATATTTAATGGGAGTTGGTACTCCTGAAGACTTGCTTGATGGTATTTTACGTGGAGTTGATATGTTCGATTGCGTTCTGCCTACAAGAAACGCAAGACACGGATCTTTCTTTACTTACGAAGGTAAAAAGCAAATTAAAAATGCTCAGTATTATGATGACCCAAGACCTTTGGATGAAAATTGTGATTGCTATTGCTGTAAAAATCATTCTAGAGCCTACTTAAGACATTTGTATAAATGTCAGGAAGGTACAGGACAAGCTCTTATGTCTATTCATAATATTAAGTTCTTAATTGACTTTGCTAAAAAAGCAAGAATGGCTATTTTGAATGATGAGTTTGATAAGTTCTATAAAACTCATTATGAAAAACTTGTCAGTTAGGAGTATGGATAAAGTATTTATTTGTGCTATCCTGTTGTTATGAATAGGTTTTTCGGTGTTATTTTATCTGTTATAATTTTGGGGTCGTTGGGGACTTTAATTTTTCATAAGGATGTTCCGCCAAAAACTTTAAAAAAAATTCCTAAAACACTTGTTGTGAACTCGGATACAAAGCGTTTACCCGATAAGACTGTAACAATTAATGGAGTTGATTATTATCAATCAGGTGCTCAAGTAGGAAAATATGGCGGTGAATTGTTTTTGACAACTATTGGTGAAGGTCCAAAAACTTTTAATCCTTTTAATGCTATGGATGCAACCTCATCTACTATGGGCGGAATTATGTATGACGGATTGTTAACTACTAATCCTGCAACAGGCGAGGTCATTCCGCTTTTGGCTAAAAGTTTTCAGTTGAGTCCTGATGGCAGAGAATATACCATCCATCTTAGAAAAGGTATAAAGTGGTCAGATGGAAAGCCTATTACTGCTGATGATGTTATTTATACGTATAATGAAATTATTTTTGCTGGCTTGGGAAATACTTCTACCAGAGATATGATGGTTATTGACGGAAAATTGCCTGAGTTAAAGAAGGTAGATGATTATACTGTTAAATTTATTACTTCAAAACCTTTTGCTCCTTTTTTAAGGCAGCTCTCTACTCCAATTGCTCCAAAGCATATTTTTAAACCCGTTTCTGATAAAGGTGCAGATGCTTTTAATACCTTCTTATCTACAAATATTAATCCTAAGGATTTAGTTATTAGCGGCGCTTTCAAGTTAAAAGAATACGTCCCGGCACAAAGAGTTATTTTCGAAAAAAATCCTGATTATTACAAAGTCAATCTGAATAATGAAAAATTGCCATATTTAGATAAAGTTGTCTATTTTATTGTGGCAGACTTAAATAATGAAATTTTGAAGTTTGAGGCTAAAGAAACAGATATTATAAGCTTAAGAGGCTCTAATGTTGCTCGTTATAAAGAGAAAGAAGCCGACTCCGATTATAGAATTTATAACTTGGGTCCTGATACAGGAACGATGTTTATTGCGTTTAATCTTAATAATAGAAAAAATAAGGATGGAAAATATAATGTAAGTCCTATAAAACAAGAATGGTTTGCTAATAAGAATTTTAGAACTGCGATTGACTATGCTCTCGATAGAGAGAGTATGGTTATGAATATTGCAAACGGACTTGGCGTTCCTCTATTTACTCCAGAAAGCCTAAATTCTATTTATCTTAATAAAGAAATTACTGGTCATAAACGTGATTTAAAAAAAGCTAGAGAGTTGTTAGTCCAAGGCGGATTTTATTATGATAAAAAGCGTAAACTAAGAGATAAAAATACTAACTATGTTGAATTTGATTTATATACAAATGCTGGAAATACCGAACGAGAAGCACTTGGAGTTATGATAAAGCAGGATATTGAAGACTTAGGTATAACCGTTAACTTTAAACCAATTGAATTTAATTCCCTTGTGAATAAATTAGTTAATTCTTATGATTACGATATGGCGATAATGGGACTTACTGGTTCTCCGCTTGAACCGCACAGTGGGAAAAATGTTTGGTACTCATCAGGACCTTTGCATATGTTCAACCAGCGTCCGGCAGGGTATTCGATAGATGACCGATTAGGGTTTGAAAAAGAGTTAGATTATATTTTTGATGCAGCAGCATTAAAAACAAGATTTGAAGATAGAAAAAATTTGTATGATAAGTATCAACAGATTATTTATGACCAAAAGCCTATGATATATCTATATTCACCTATAAGAATTACTGCGGTTAGAAAACGTTTGAAAAACCTCTATCCTAATTCGCTTTCAGGGGTAGGTTATAATCCTGATGAAATTTATATTAGTGATTAAGTTAAGGAGTTTTCCTTGATCTCGCTGAACTTGTGAAGCTGTTTATTATTGCATAAATTGCGTAAATACCAAGTCCGCCTGCAAAGATTTTGGATAATAAACTTCCGCCTTTAGTTATCAATGCACCTGCTGATAAGCTTATCGGAATAACATTTTCTGCTACAGAGTTAAAAAATCCGCTTGTATATCCTTTTATATTTCCCCAGATTTTTGCTAAAGGACTATCTAACATCCACTTAAATGCTCCTTTTTTCATCGCATTTTCAACATCGCTCTCTTTTGTTAGTCTTGTTGTATTCATCCAACCGTTAAGAGTGTTGTCTGCCATTTGAATTTTTCCATAACGTATAGAATCACGTCTTGCTCGACAATGTGCGTCGTAGACACCTAAACCTAATCCGCCGGCACCTGCTGTTTTTATTAAGATGTTTTTGAGTGCAATTGCCATTTGATTCTATTCCTTTTGCCCTTGTTTTATAACTTCAGTATTCTTTGGCAGTGGATAACTTATTGTTTCCGTCTTGCCTGACATTCTTAATAATGCTTCTGATGCTTGAAGTGCATCTTCTTTATTGCTTGTATCATTCTTTATATTATTCAAAAGTGTTAAGGTATAATCGTTGCCTTGTGCTGTTCCGGTGCTCAATAAACTTAATGCTATTCCTCTTATTGAACCTTGTGGATCTTGTAACATCTTATTTGTTAATGCATTCAAGGCTGCATCATTGTAACGTGATGGTTCTTCTTCATAGCGTTTTACTATTTCTTTTGCTGCTTGAAGTCTGATTTCTCTGTTTGGATTATTTAGATAATTCTCTAATGACTTAATATAGTTATCTGTTAAAGCTACTATTTGCTTTTTCCCCATTTGAGGTTCTTCTTTTGTTTCTTCTGCTTCAGCTGGCTTCCCCTCATTTACTTGTTGTGGATATGGAGGGTATGGTGGGTACGGTTGATATGGTTGATATGGTTGATAGGGTTGATATGCTTGATATGGCATAGGATAAGGATACCCTTGGTATTGCGGTTGAACTTGCTGAACTTGTGGGACTTCCGGATATTGTATATTATTATGAATTTCATTTGTATTGTTATTATATATTGAGCCTTGAGGTATACTACTCCAGCCTATTTGATTTGGAATTTGTTTAGGTTGTTGTATCTCTGTTGGCATAATAGTATTCTCACTAGGAAGGTTGCTTGTATTTATTTCCTGTGGAATAGTATATCCTATACCGTTTATTCCTTGTGTGTTCCCTGATGCTCCCATATTTACTGCAGGATTTATTATCTGTATATTTACACCTGAATAGTTTGGAACTTGATATTGATTGTCTAAATAGCCACTCATATACTAACCTTTTTCACTTCATACATCTATATAAAGTATGATAATTCGTAAAAGTTGCGTTTTTTGTAAACTTATGTAAATATTCAAATTTGGTCAAAAGCGGAATTATTATGTAAATGTTAAAATGTTTTTGTCTTAAAAGGAGTTTATTATAATATGCGTATCCAAAACAATACAGCAAGTAATAATTTTAAAGGTTATAATGGCGGATTTGACACAAAAGATAAGATATTGTTATCAACTCCTGCTTTGGCTGCTATTAGCGGCGCTTATGCAAAAAGATATCGAGAACCATCTAAAATGGTATTAGAGGGTGCAAGACGAGGGCTAAAGTGGAGTGGATTTTTATTGGCGTTGGGTGCGACTATCGGAATAAATAAGTTTTTAGCTAAGAATTCAACTAAATTTAGAGATTTTGAAGAAAATCATGGAATTATTTCAATGTGCGGAGTTGGTGTTGTTGCTACTTCGGCATATTATGTTTTTGGTGGTGCGGCAGATTCGTTTGTCAGAAAAAATCCCAATCTCTGTGAAGGTACCGTTCGTTTAGTAGAAAAACTTGATAATAATAGTTTCTTGGATGGGGTTAGAAAAATTATTAAATCAGGTAAAAGAGGTTATAAAAATGCTATAGCTTCACAGCCGCAGTATGTTAAAAATACTTCAGCCTTCTTAGGTAAGCTTGGTAAATCTACTATGAAAACACTTCCTTATATCGGTGTCGGTTTAGCTTGTGCTATTGCTGTTTTAAAACCTAAAATGATGGCAGATTAATTAACTGCTTTACCCCTTGCAAGCTTTTAGGTGTTCCAGCTCCTTTTGGAATGGCGAAATTTTATTTAGTTTGTATATTACTTCCGGCATGTGTTCTATTACAAAATCAATATCCGCTTCTGTAGTATATTTGCTTAAGCTAAATCGTATGCTTCCGTGAAGTGAAGTAAAAGGTGTACCCATAGCTCTTAAAACGTGGCTTGGTTCAAGTGAGCCTGAAGTGCAGGCACTGCCTGAACTTGCACAAATTCCCAAATCGCTTAAATGTAAAAGTATTAATTCACCTTCAATATATTCAAATCCGATATTTGTTGTATTTGGGACTCTATTTGTTATTGAAGTATTTAATCTTGCATTGAATACGTTACTTAAAATTCCTGTTTCAAGCTTATCTCTTAGTCTTTTTACTTCACTAAGCTCATAATCAAGACTATCTGCCGCAAGTTCTGCTGCTTTACCTATACCTGCAATATAAGGTACATTTTCTGTTCCTGCTCGTAAGCCTCTTTCTTGGTGTCCGCCTGTTATTAGCGGTAGTATTGAGGTCTTTGAATTTATATATAGAGCACCAACACCTTTAGGTGCATGGAATTTGTGACCGGATATCCCTAAAAGGTCTATTCCGTTCTCTTGTACATCCATAGGTATTTTCCCTGCTGCTTGCACCCCGTCTACAAAAAATTTTGTTTCAGGATTTCTTGTTTTTATTATTTCTGAGATTTCTTTTATAGGAAATATAACGCCTGTTTCATTATTTGCCCACATCACGGATACAAGTGCCGTATCCTTTCTGATTTTGTTCTTTAATTCTTCTAAATCAAGTTCGCCTGAGCTGTTTACTCCGATATAATCTACTTCGTAACCTTGTTTTTCTAGTTCTTTGTAAGTATTAAGTACGCAAGGATGTTCTACTTTTGTCGTTATTATATGGCGTTTTGTGCGGTTATATCCGATAACTCCCTTTATTGCCATATTGGCACTTTCTGACCCGCAAGAGGTAAATATGATTTCTCGCTCTGTTGAGGCATTTACAAAATCTTTTATCTTTACTCTTGCTTCTTTTATTGCATTGTGTGCTTTTCTGCTAAAATCGTACATGCTTGAAGGGTTTGCATACTCCTCTTTCATATACGGCAGCATTTCTTCTAAAACTCTTTCATCTATTTTTGTCGTTGCATTGTTATCTAAATATATCATTTCTATACCTGTATTACTTCTATATCTTTGCTTACCTTGTCTTTTAACATTGTTTCAACAAAATTCTTTAATGTTACTAAAGAATTTTTACAAGACGAGCATCTTCCATATAGTTTTACCATTACTTTATTACCTTGTATATCGATTAGCTCAATTCCGCCGCCATCTTTTTGTAATTCCGGTGCTATTAAGGTTTCAATTATTTTATTAACTTTTAGTACCATCTGAGTAGATGTTAGCTTTGTTTCTTCTTCCGATTTTTTATAATAGGTATTTATAATATCTTGAATTAACCCTTTACATCTTCCGCAAGCTCCCCCTGCTTTTGTATAATTGGTTACTTCATCTACTGTCTTTAATCCGTTTTCTTTTATTGCATCCCAAATTTGTTTTTCACTTACATTGAAACAGGTACATACGATTTTTTCTTGTGATACGGTTTCTTCGTGGAAATAATTCTTTAAAGCATCCTCAAGTGCTTCATGTCCCATTACTGAACAGTGCATTTTCTCAGGTGGCAATCCGTCTAACGCTTCTGCTATATCCTTATTTGTTATTTTTCGTACCTCTTCTATAGGTTTGCCGATTATCATTTCAGTAAGGATGCTTGAACTTGCTACTGCTGAGCCGCAGCCAAATGTTTGAAATTTCGCATCTGTTACAATGCCGTTTTCTATCTTTAAATATATTTTTAGTGAATCTCCACACGCAAGTGAGCCTGCTTCGCCTATTGCATCAGCATCTTCTATGCTACCTACGTTTCTTGGATTTCTATAATGATCTAATACTTTTTCTGAATAGTCCCACATAATTTTTTCCCTTTTTTCTCAGCTTGATTTTACATCAAAAATAATTCTTTTTCATCATTAAAAAAGTTATTATTTTTATTGGATATTATGGCTATATTTTATACGTTTTCTTCTTTTTGATTACTTGTTATATAATCAACTCCACCGACTGCCTTGTATAAGTTGATAGTTGATACGACATAGTCTATTTTTGAAGAAATCTCGGCTTCTTCTACTTGAAGCATGATTCTTTCATTGTTTAAGTAATCTAATTCTGACATAGCTCCTATATCGAATTTTTTCGTTGCCAAGTCAAATTTATGTTGTTCATTGTTAAATATATCTTTTCCGTTTAAGTAATTTTCGTGCATTAATTTGGCTGATGTCAGTGCATCATTTATTTCTTGCATTGAGGTTAGAACAACCTTTTCATACTGCTCAATCGCTTCTTTTAAACCAAGTTTACCTAATCTGAATATTGCCATTTTAGCACCGCCTGTAAATATATCCCAATTCGGAGCGATTCCGGCTGATGACATAAAGGTGTTTGGTCCAAATATTCTGCTCGTTTGGTAGCCGCTATAACCTATACTTCCAAAAATTGTAAATGTAGGTAACAAGTTTGCTCTTGCAGCTTTTACGTTAAACCCCTGTTTCTCTACGTTCTTTTGCATTTTTTGATAGTCAGGACGATACTGTATATAGGTTCCGTTTAGCTCTGAAGGTACTTCAAAGGTGTTTACATCTTCCCATTTCCCTACAACTATTTCTTCTGGCGTTCTGCTACCTAATATAACATTGATTTGGTTCTCCAGTATATCTTCAAACTCTTTTAGATTGTTTAAATGTGTTTTTAATTGTGTTAAGGCTTGTTTTTCCGTCAGAACTTCAGTATAGCCGCATAGCCCCCAGTTGTACTTCGATTCTGTCATCTCTGCTATTTTTGCTTGAAGATCTATCATTTTTGTATAATTTGAAATTAATTTTTTTGTTTTTATTAAGTTGAAATAGTTTATCGCAAAGTCCGAAATTGTCGAAATATATATACCTCTTTCATCTTCTTTTGCAATTTCTAACGATTTCTTTGATGCACGTTTTTTGTTTAAATTTTTACCCCAGAGATCAATTTCGTATGAAGCATTTAAAGGCAATACAAATTCACTTTGTTTGTATGAAGGAATACTCATTGAGCCAAATTGCAAATCGCTTGAATGAAATACTCTTCCTGCCGAGCCGTTAAAACCTATGTATGGTAATTGATCTGCTGTTGCCAATTTTACAGCTTCTTGGGCTTCTTTTGTTCTGATGTTTGCTATTTTTATATCTTGGTTGTTTACTACTAATTTTTCTATATATCCGGCTAGCTGTTCGTCTTGATATTTGTTCCACCATGCCATATTTACATAATCAACAGGTGGTGTGGCTGTTTTTGCGAATATGATATTACTCGTTAGGGTCAGTGTCAAGAGCAGCTTTATTATATTCTTAATTGTCATTTTTACACTTGCTCCTTGTGTTATTATCATAACACAAGCAAAAAATTTTTTTCAACTTTATTTTAATTTATGTAAAATATTTTGCTACACTAGCAAAAAAAAATATTTTTAGTGTTTAATCTTTTAAGAATATTATGAAGGTTAGATTTTCTAAACAAAGCTCCAATATATGTAATCCGATAAATTTAAAAGGATACAAACAAAATTTTTGTAAGGCTGAAGGTGTTTCTTTTACGTCATCCAAAGATCGTTTTGTATCCTCAAAATCTTTGCAATACGGATATATGAAGCTTGAAGATGCAATGAAGAAAATTTCAGAGTTTGGTATAAAGTCTGTCGCGGATTTTTCTGCTTTAAGCAAATTTTGTACCTCAAAAGGTATGGTTTATATACCTGCTCTTTTGCTTGCTGTTAAAATGTTTGAGTCTTTAAAAACAAGTGAAGATGATACTGTTGTGGATTGTTGTAAGTATGGAGAGATAAATTTTTTCAACCTAATGACTTCAGTAAAATCCGGTAAGAGGTTTGATAATGAAAAAATTACTCTTGCGTCAAAGATTGAAAATCCTTTTGATGTTATATCATTAATGGGTGATATTGAGTATTTAAAAATAGGAAAAAATATTTATCCTATTTTAAACCAGTGCATGGATATAGGTACTGATTCAAAATTCTTACTTGAAGGTATTGACAAATTGAATGATGAAAAACAGCCTTATTCAAATTTATTGAAAATGGTTAAATTAAATAAGCTTTTGAATAATACTAATGCAAAGAATTTATTTAAAAATAAAATTGCTCTAAAGTGTTATATGAACCCAGAGCCTGCTTTAGAATTTTATACGGAGGATGTCTTATCTGTTATAAGAGATTTCGATTCCAGTGTTTTTCGTCCAAATAATATTGAGTGTGCAAAAAATGTAAAAAAATCTTTGTTTGATTTTTATACAAAACGCGGTAGTGATGATGGTGTGATTATTCTTACAACTGAAAAACAAAATCATTATTTAAAATATCTCTCAAACAATAAAGATAAAAATGTCGCAAACCTGTATGTACAGTCTTTTAATTCCAACGGCGAAACTATTTCTATTGAAAATACTGAATTTTATGATGTAAATGAAAATAAAGATGACGGATATTATGCAAAATCTCATTTTGATGATTTGATGAAAAACGTTACAATTGAGCGAAAATTCAAACGTGAAAATGAATATAAAGATATTTTAATAGAGCAAAAAATAACAAGAAAATCAAAAGATGGGAACATTATTAAAACAGAGTATTATAAACAGAGTCCAATAGAGGGAGCTTATGATGTATTTTATAGTTATCCTGACGGACGTGTGGAGATTGTTTCAAGGGGCGTAGAAAATCCTTTATCCGGTGAAAAGCTAATTAAAGAAAATATTAATTCTCAAGATAATATTGTTAGTAAGATTTTATATAAAGAGAATCGTAGCGGAAAAACCAATTATCAATATTTGATATCTTCTCCCGAAAATGCTGAAATTCTTAATAGAAGTATTCAAAAATATTATCTTGATGATAATACTATAGAGTCAATTGTTGATGGTAAAAAGTATCAAATAAAAAATAACGGGAAAACCGTTACTGTTGGTGAAGTTTTAAAAGATGGAACTATCGCTAAAAAATATTATCTGCATGTTGGGGGGAAAAGTAGAAATTCTGTATCACAAGAGTTTGTTCCTCTTATTATGAAGCTTTCGCCTGATATGCTTATTAATTTTATTAAAAATAAGTTAAAACTTAATAAGGCAGAAAATAGAGGCAGCTTTTCTCCGGCATCAAAAACAATTGATTTGAATTCTGATACGATTGACAGTTCGTTTGTGTTTTCTCATGAGTTCGCTCATGCTCTTGATATTGAGTTGATTGTCGGACTGCTTTTTAAATATAACTTGTCTAATAACAAGAGTTTAAATAAAATTTTGAGAAAAGAGCTGGGAGAATTTAAAAATAATGAGCCTGATTTAATATTAAATAGAGATTTAGGTTATTTCTTTAATTTTACTAATGAAGAACGTGGCAGAGCAGAATTTTTTGCAGATTCGGTCGGAATGTTTAATTCTTGTGTAGATACGAATATTTGCGGCAGCAGGACTTATGAATTAAGACGTTCTTTCCCGCTTGCTATTGCTAAATGTGTGGAGATTTATAAAAAAATTAAAGATTCATTTAATAAATAGTATTATACGGTTTGTATTTGTTTGATCTTATATCCCAGTAATAAACTTTGTAGCCTTTAGAATTTATAACAATTTTTATTGAATTATTTTTGTCGGTCCTTACATAGGGGATGTCTTTTAAGATATTTAAGGTGTTTTTTGAGGGGTGTCCATATAAGTTTTTACCTACAGAAATAACTGCAAAACTTGGTGAAAGTTTATCTATTATTTCTTTATTTAATACCCCGTCTGCACCATGGTGTGGGACTTTTAGGATGTCTATATCAGGAATTTCCCAGTTGATAGTATTAAATGCTTTTATTCCTGCATCGCCTGTAAATAAAATATTTGTATTGTAATATTTAAGTCGTGTTATTATTGAATTTTCGTTATCCTCATTAAGTCCTGAAATGTAATTTGTTATAGTTAAATTGGGTTCGGTGTAAATAATTTCATTATTTTTCGCTATGACTTTTTGCGTGTTTGGGTTTTCTTGTAGTTCTTTTAGAATATTTTTAGCAGTATATGTATCACCAATGCTGGAGTTGAGATAAACCTTTTTAGGGTTCCCATATTTTATCATATCAACAGTTCCACCTGCGTGATCATTGTCAAAGTGCGTTACTATTATGCTATTGATATGTTTTATCCCTCTGTCTTTTAAGTATTTAGTTACAATGAATTCTGCTTGAGATTTGCCGCCGTTGTATCCGGATTTGCCTGTGTCTATCATAAAATATTCATTTTTAGGCGTTTTTAATAATATACAGTCTGCATTTTGTACGTCAAAGAAGATTATTTCCAAGTCCCTGTTTGGAAGGTGTATAAATGTTATAAGAAAAATCAGTAGTATACCGCTTAAAGCAGTTAGAGATTTTTTATTAAAAATTTTGTTTTTAAGTAGATAGGTTAAAAATAGTATGATTGTATAATACAGTAAAATTTGGAAAATATTAGGATGTGAGGTTATTAAAAGAGAGTTAGGCATAGAGGCAAAAAATCCCGAAATCTTTACAATTATTGTAAGAAGTGGATTGAGTATAAAATCAAAAATTTTACATATAAAACTACCAATAAAAGGTATGATAGCAAGTATAGAGCTTACAAAACCGCCAAAGCTTATAATTGCTAAGAATGGAACAGTTAAAATGTTTGCAAAAATTGAATAAATACTTATTGTGTTAAAGTAGAACATTTGTATTGGTATTACCCAAATTTGTGCAATTAAGGGAATTGATACTGAATCAATTACAAAATTTATTGATTTATCTTTTAAAGTTAGTTTTTTATCCGTTTCAAATCTTATTATTAACGGTGAACAAATTAGTATTCCAAAAGTTACGATAAACGAAAGTTGAAAGCTGACATCATTAAGATATGCTGGATTATAAATAAGCATTAGAAATGCAACAAAAGATAATAGAGCGATACTATGAGAGTCTCTGTCAATAAGTTTGCCTGCAAGAACAAAGATAATCATAATAGCAGCTCTGACAACAGAAGCTCCAAGTCCTGTCATCATTGAATAAATTATTATAATAGGAATCCCTCCGGCAACTCTGATTTTAAATGGAAGCTTAAACCAGCCTGCAATAATAAACCAAAAGCCGTAAATAAATGCTACATTCATTCCTGATGCGGCAAGAATGTGTAATAAGCCGGAGTTAATGAACGAGGACTTTATATAATCAGGTGGGGCAACAGCGTCGTCTCCAAATACTATCCCTCCTAATAGCTCAAGATTTGGACTTTTTAAGTATTTTTTATGTGTAGTTAATATTTGACCTCGTATATTGTTTAATTTCTGTAAAAATTTCCCTTTTATATTAGGGGTAGTATTTAACTCCTTTATATTATAAATTTCGCTATATAAAACAGTATGTGTATTGTAATTTTTAAGGTATTTCCCATAGTCAAATTGGGAAGGATTTCCGGGTTTAAATGGTCGTCTCAGGCTACCTGTTATTTCATATTTGCCCGCAATTTTTAGTTCATTGAATTTTTCTGCTTCACTGATTTTTAAATTTACTAATACTTTTGCATTTATGTCATTAAGCGTTGTTTCGTCTGTTACTAATTTATTTACTTTGAAAAAGAATTTTGAATTATTTGCTATATTGCTATTTGGAATTGAAACTATTTCTCCGGTAAAAGCTCCGTTTATTGGTGCTATATTGTATAACAAATCTGTTTCACTTATCCGATAGCTCGCATTATAAATGCCAAAGTAAAATACTATTAACCAGATAAAAAGATATTTTAATTTTAAAATATTAAAATAACAGATTAATCCCAGAATTATACTGATAAATGTTGCATATATAATTGTATGATTAGAAAAACTTGCACTAAGCCCGAGTATATAAATTACTGTTGTTAACAACATTAATATGTTTTTGTTAATATTTATTCTATGAACATTAGTCTTTTTCATTAATTTTATTATTATACAAAACAAATAAGGTTAAAATCTTTGTAAAAAAATGTAAAATAGTAGCAATAAATTTTATTTTTTGTTTTGAAGCATTTAGAGAATAATTATGAAAATAACCCCTATAACATATCAAAATCATTCAAAATTTGTAAATAAAAATACTTCAACAAATTCGGTAAAATCTGAGCCTGTATTTTTTGCCGGAAATAAAATAATTGGCGGCTTGAAAAAAGTTAATGGCGGGAAAACCTTTTTTAAAAGCCTTATTACTTCATTCTGTGGTTTATTTACAATTTCAAAAACTATTGAGGCGGAAAAATTTGATGAAAAAGAATGTCAGGCATTATATTCTGATTTAAAAACACAAACAATAGATATGGAAACATTTAAAAAATTTTATATTTCTTCTCCTCAATTGGCTAAAGCATTAGTTAAGTCGGGAAGAACAGTCGGATTATATGATATAAGTCTTTTAAGTGATATTGATACAAACGATTTTACAAATAGTAAATATCTTGCATTAGAATGTGTTTTAGGTACTTATAATAAGTCTCAAAGACCGGTTTTTAATACGTTTGATATAACTACAAAATATGTAGATTCATTAGATGATACAGTAATTAATTCTGTTATAAAACACAGAGACGAATTAGACGTAATTTTTTCTAATTCGTATCAAACATTAAATGGCGGACAAGACTATTTAGATGCAGCGATCGTATTGGATAGGTCGTCAGATATAACTGTAGATGAACTTCAAGCTTATTTCTCTAATATGTCTGAATATAATCTAAATTCTATGCTTATGTGGGTAAAATCTGATGTTAATATCAGAAATAAGGTTCTGGAGCAGATTGAGCAGAATAATGATATTTCAGACTATCTCGAAAAATATGAAAAGCCTATAATACCAACACAAAATTTGTTAGATAAGTTTGCATTAATTTCTAAATACAAAAAACTTGGGAAAGGATTAGAGACTTATATTAAAAATCCAAGTGACATATTTGATGAAATCTACACCGTAGAGAAATTAGAACAGGGGATAGACAATTTAGAATTATTATCAGGGAATACACTTGAAAATGCGAAAAAAACTACACTAAGTAATATTATTGTACATTTTGATGTGTATAAAAAAGACAGAACATTAACAAATGATGCAACATTAGATGATTTTATATGGTTAGCCGAGATGTCAACAAAATATTTATCAGAGCGGCAAATACATTTCTTGTTTGATTCTGAGGCTATTTATGATTTACAACATATTGGAAATAAAGATGAAAAATTATTTCAACAAAATTCTGAAATTATTAAATTGGTAAAAATAAATAATTTAACATCTATAAAAACGATTTTAGAAATTCTTTTTAGTAGTGAAATGCTTGATAGAGTAATGAACTTAGGTGAAATTTTAGATGAAGATTTAGACAATATTATAAAAGAACTGACATATAAATGTAAAAATAAAAATCCTGTATTTCCAAGCGTAGCAAAAAAATTTTTAATAGATAAAGATTCTATAGTAGATATTGTTTCTAATCCGGGATTAGATAAATCTGAGATGATAGAAAATTTATTTCAGATATCTAAGATTCGTTCTTTAATTGCGGAAAATCCTGAAAAGTATATAAATGATAAAAACTATGATTTTTCAGATTTAGAAATGTGTTTTTTAGCCAAATATTTGCAGCTTGGTAATTATGATGAAAAATCTGCAGAGGAATATTTAGAAAATCTTGACAATTTTCTCCAACAGAAAATAGTACTTGCTTGTATGAAAATTAATTTTTATAAAAATGGTTTAAATTATTTATACGGAGCAATGACTACTACAGATTCAGAATACGTTAATATACTTTTGTCAAAACGATTTGATAAATTCTGGCAAAATATTTATGAAATTTATAATTTACCATTTAAGACAAAAATGCTTATCAGTAATTTAATACATCACGCAAAAAATAAGAATAAAAATGGAGAAGTAATAAAATTATCAGGTAAACAAAAAGATACAATTGTAAAGTATGTTCCAATAGTACAAAAAATAATGAAAAAAGATATGGAATCTTTAATTGAAAAATACAGTTCAAAAGTAGGTAATAAAGGCGATTTTATATTTGATTTAGAAGGTTTTTTAGAAGATTATAATAAGTTTGTATTTAAAAAATTAGGTTATGATAAGGACGCACAAAAATTATATGAAGCTTCACTTTTTAAATGGGATAAAAATTATGTACATTTGTTATTAAAACCTAACATTATGGATAAAGGTGAGTTAAAGCTTGTATTCGATTTAATAACGAGAGGTGAATTTAATTCATATATTAGTAACCCTATGACGGCGCATGGACAATCTAACTTAACAACAAAGAAAATCTATAAAAAATTGGGACTAGATTATAAAAGATGGATAGAAGGAATACCAAACGAAGAGATCGAAATATCTGGTAAGAAATATACGATAGGGTTATTAGATAAGGGCGCACCAAATAATTTGTTTATGGGTACATATACGTCTTGTTGTACAGCATTAAACGGAGATAAAGGGGATTCGGTGCCTAATTATCTTTTAAATACGGCATTTAATGTTGTTGGAATAACCGATGAGCAAGGGAATTTGGTTGCAACATCACGAATTTTTATAAGTTCTGAAACAAAAGGAAATACAGCTCTGATAATAGATAATATAGAAGTTAGTAATAGATTAAGAACTGTTTTGGATGATGAAACAAGTAATTATTTTGTAGAAGAACTTTGGAATTATATGAAGAGATATTCAGAGTTTGTCTCAAAAAGAAAAATGCCGGTTTATATGTCTAAAAAGTATCAAAAAATAAAACTTCCGGACCGTCCAGAGATAATCTCAAGCGTAAGATTGGCAGGGGCTGTTACAAAAAGCCAAATATATATAAATACGATAGGTGAACGAGTTAACCCAAAAGAATCATATAGCTGTGAATTAATAGATGTGTTTAATAAAAATTGACGGCGTATAATGGAGTTATGAAAAGAGTAGTTTTTATAACAGGAACAGGAACGGATATAGGGAAAACCTACGTCACGGGAATACTTGCAAGATATTTAAGAAATAAAGACTTAAACTGTGGGTATTATAAGCCGGTATTAAGCGGTGCAATATTAGAAAACGGAGAATTACATCCGGGAGATTGTGAATTTGTGATAAAAAGCGGAAGGCTTAATCAAAAGTCGCTTGAAAGTTTAAGTTATGTGTTTGAAGAGGCAGTCTCCCCGCATTTAGCAGCTAGGCATCTTGGGATAAAGATAGATAAGAAAAAAATTCTTCAGGATTTTAGTAAGGCTAAATCAAAATCTGATTATTTACTAATAGAAGGAGCCGGTGGAATAACTTGTCCAATTGTATTTGAGGACAATGAAACTTATCTTATGTCAGACTTAATAAAGGATATGAAGGTAAATTGTATTCTAATTGCTGATGGCGGATTGGGGACAATTAACTCAGTACTTTTGACTTGCGAGTACGCTAAGGCGAGGGCTATAAATATAAATGGTATTATATTTAACAATTATAAATATAATGATTTAATGTATGAGGATAATATCAAATCAGTAGAAAAATTATGTGGAATTCCTGTCGTAGGATTGGTAGAAAATGGAAAATTTGATATAGATACAAGAGGATATAAGTTGGAAGATTTATTTAGCGAGGTGGAATAATGGATTGGGTAAAAGAGGATTTAAAATATATATGGCACCCTTGTTCTCAAATGAAAGATTATGAGACATTACCGCCTATTGTCATAGAACGAGGTGATGGTATAAATCTTTATGATATAAACGGAAAATGCTATAAAGATGTGATAAGCTCGTGGTGGTGTAATCTTTTGGGCCATTGTAATCCGAGAATATCAAAAGCCTTGCAAAAACAATCGGAAACATTAGAGCATGTTATATTTGCAAATTTTTCTCATAAGCCTGTTATAAGCTTATGCTCAAGATTATCAAAAATTTTACCAAAAGGACTTTGTAAATTTAATTTTGCAGATAACGGTTCATCATCTATAGAGATGGCTTTAAAGATGAGCTTTCAGTATCATTATCAAACCGGAAATCCTCAAAAGAAAAGATTTATGGCACTATCAGACGGGTATCATGGTGAAACGATAGGTGCTTTATCTGTTGGTGCATTAGATTTGTATGCAGAAATTTATAAACCGATTTTGCTTGATGTAAATAGAATTAAAGCACCAGATTGCTACAGATGTCCTTATGGAAAGAATAGAGATAATTGCTGCTGTGAATGTATATATTATGCGGAGAAAATGTTTGAAGAATACGGGAATGAAACAGCAGCATTAATAATTGAACCATTATTGCAAGGTTCTGCTGGCATGCGAGTATATCCGGCGTTGTATATTAAAAAATTAAGAGAGTTGTGCAATAAATACAATGTTCATTTGATAGCAGATGAGATAGCAACAGGATACGGCCGGACAGGAAAAATGTTTGCTTGTAATTGGGCAGAGGTTTCTCCTGATATAATGTGCTTGTCTAAAGGTCTTACAGGTGGGTATATGCCTATGGCTGTATGTATTACAACCCAAGAAATTTATGATGCGTTTTATGATGATTACTTAAAAGGTAAGGCTTTTATGCATTCACATACGTACGCCGGTAACCCTTTGGCTTGTGCTTGTGCAAATGCTGTTTTGGATATATTTGAGGAAGACAAAATTCTTGATACGCTACCTGACAGGAATAAACTTTTTAATAAAATTGTAAAAGAAAAGTTCTTAACTCATAAAAATGTCGGTGAAGTTAGGAGTATAGGATTTATCAACGCTATAGAGCTGGTAAAGAATAAAAGCAGTAAACAACCATTTGATTCAAACTTAAGAACCGGATATCAAGTATATAAAAAGGCACTTGATAAAGGTCTTATCTTAAGACCTCTAGGTGATGTTTTGTACTTTAATCCGCCTTTGATAATAACAGAAGAAGATATGCGTTATGTCGTTGATGTGGCATATAAATCTCTTGTTGAAGTATTAGGTGAATAAATAAAAAATCCTTTTACGTAATTTCGTAAAAGGATTTTTTGTTTAAAAAGATTTATTACGGTTATGCGTTAAAAATATTAAAGAAGTTCTTGAGGACTTCATATCCTTTTAGCATAGATTTATAATCGACTTTTTCCTTGTCAGAGTGCATATTATAAACGTCAGCATTTCCAAGAAGGAAAGGAATAAACTTTTCACCGTGTTTGTTTTTGTTGTGAGCATAAATATGTGTCTCAGCACCGGCATGGAATGATTCAACCGAATTTTTAACTCCTGCCATTTCGCTTGCTTTTGTATGAACTTCAGGAATGAAGTTATCATTAGATTTTTCAAATGGTAAAAGATGTACTGAAAATTCAATTTCTGCCTCAGCCAGCCCTTCATATTTTTTGTTAAAGCTGTCAATATAATTAATCATAATCTTCTTAAGCTCTTGTTCTTTTTGTAAGTCAGAGCTTCTTATGGAATAAGATACTTTAGCAAGAGTGTTAATTATATTAGTAGATGAGCGGTCAACAATTTCAGAAATATAATCTTTTGAATTAATTTGATCATCAATCATAGCCTTAACCGCATTTTGAACTCCGCCGCCAACAATTGCACCAATATTACAAGATGTAATAACACCCGTTTCATCTTTATAATAAACTCCTTGGGGGAAGTTGTTTATCAGCTCGCAAACTAACTTAACGGCATTAAGCCTTGATTCATCATCAATATCAATGCCAGAATGTCCGCCTTTAAGAGCTTTAACAGTAACTTTAACATTGGTGTAACCGGCACCGGAAATTTGAAGTTGTCCTAGCTTATCAGCATCAAGTACAAGTACATATTTGGAATTAAGCCAATCAAAATGAGCATTTTCAATTCCACTCATATCTGTTTCTTCATCTCTGGTAAACAGAATTTCAAGCTCGCCATGTTTTAAGTTTGAATTTTTGATTTCTTTAGCTAATAAAAGAGCGCAAGCAACACCTACTTTGTCATCAGCACCAAGTGTTCTGTCATTTGCTCTTATAAAATCTCCATCAAATATAATCTCTATGGGGCTGGAGTCCCCTACAACATCCATGTGGGCTGACAAAAGTATTGGCTGTTTATTATTATCAGTTGCCTCAACTTTAAGGTATAAATTCCCATAGTCGTCGCTTTTGCAGTCGATATTATTTAATTTTGCAAAATTCTTAATCCATTCAATAACTTTTTCTTCTTTTTTTGACGGACTTGGAATTTCTGCAAGTGAGCAAAAAATATCAATCAATTCATTACTTTTTCTAATTTCACTCTGCACGGAAAAACCTCCTTCCTGTACCTTCTTTTCCGATTTTAACAGAAACTCGAGCACCGCATCGCGGACAAGAACCTACATAGGCGGTACCTTCTTTGTTTTTGTATATCCGTCCGTATGTAGAGCAGCAGGAAAACCAAATTCCTAAGAATTTTCTTCCTTCATTTGCTTTTATTTCACGTTCTTCGCTCGTTTTTGTGCCTCCTTTTTAAGTTTCTTTTCTGCTTTTTTGCAGCTTCTGCATTTTTTATTTGGTTTACATTTTGTACAAATATTTTTTTGTTTGTTTTCATTAGGAATGTTAACTTTTGAATGAGAGCCATCATTAAAAGCACTTGCCATTAATATATTTATATATTCACTACTAAAGTGAGCATAGTCAAATATAATAACTCCGCCAAGTCCAAAACGTCTGCTTTCATGTAATAGTCTTATTAAATCTTCAGGAGAGCCTTTCATAAAGGTTACAAATAATCCTGCATATAGTTTTGTTGACTTTAAAGAACGATTTCTTATATCGTTAATCATATTATCCGTAGTTTTGGGATCGCAGGTTAAAAATAATGGCGTAAATCCGTCAACATAATTATTTCTTGACCAAGATGGCCAGTCTTGAAGCTTTGTAGTTAATGCTGTTTGATAATTAGGAAATATAACTGTTGTAAGTGTAATATTTTTAGAACGACAAAGCTGAGAAGCTTTTTTGACAAACTCACTCACTTTATTAGCTCTGTAATATAGCCAGCAATCCCACAAAGAGTCTTCTCTAGTTAATTCTATCGGGTCAATATTGTATTGGGCTTTAAATCCTTCTCTTGTGTAAGAAGTATATCCCCAAGTAGAGTTTTCATACCCCGGAATATCCGGAGATATAGCTTGTGGGTACCTTATGTAATCCAAGTTAATACCATCGGGCTGGTACTTACAGATTATTTCGCATAGAAGCTTTAGCAAAAATTCCTGAACTTCAGGATTGGCAGGGTCTAAAAAGTATCCGTTATGTTCTGAACTGGAATATACTGGTTCTATTGAATCTGCATTTTTCCTTGGCAGATTTGTCCAGCTTGGTCTTATGGATAAAATATAGTTAGGATAATTTTTAGGATCTTTGTTACCTACGTAAAACGTTTCAAACCAAATATGAACTTTTATATTCCTTTTGTGTGCTTCTCTTATCCATATTGCAAGAGGGTCAAAACCTCTAAAGTCTTCATTTTGTTCAATAAAGCCATAAGATAGCATTGTATCACTTGGATAGATTGTTTTTCCGTGATAATAACTTTCAAGGAAAATAGTATTAATCCCTGATTTCTCAAGTAATTCTATTGTATCAATAATATCTTTTTCTGATTTGCAAGTAGGACGAAGCCAAACTCCTTTAAGCTCATTTTGTTTAAACGGGACAACAAGTGATAATGCTTCGTTTGCATGTTCAATAGCTTTTCCCGAATATTTTTGAACGTTAGCACTATCTCTTTGTGCTTTTACGATATTTTCTTTTGATTTATTGATTGCAGTAATTGTTTTTCTTGCATCGTACTTTGGGGTTGTTTTAATGTAATAGTTCATAATATTTTGGACTTCAATAAGCTTTAGCTTGGCGCTAAATAGAAATGTATCAGAGGTAATATATGAAGTGATAGTTTTGTTAACGGGGTTAATATAGACTTTAGCCCCTACAATAATATTTTCATTAATCCAACGTTTAGCCTCTCCGTGTCCGCTAATAACAACGCCGTTAGCTGGAATAATTGTATTAGCACCGCTTAATTGGGTAACAATTCCATCTATGACAAGAGCTTCTGTCCCAAATTCATTAGTGTTAGTTCTTCTACCAAATTCAGGTGTGTAAATAACAAGCTGGTTAGTCCCTCTCATCCCCGGAAATCTGCTGCTTTTTGCATTGTTTTGGTAGTTTGGGTCAATAACATCTATTCTATGTGTTGTTTGGTTGAATATAATTTCTTTCGCACTAGACTCAAAAGGCTGAAACACCGCCATCGCATTTGCTGCGTTCATACCGGTTATAAGAAATATGAACATTATAAATAATAAAAATAAATGTCTCATCCTTAAAGTTAATCCTCGACGAAATGAATCCTTGTATTCTGATAATACAACTCATTGGATGAATTTAATTCCTCTAATAAGCGTATTTTATTTTCCAAATCTTCTGATGTGTTAATTTTATTAGCTTGCTTAAGGTATTTTAAAGCAGAACGTGTATCTCCAAGTTTTTGGTATATTACCCCTATTTTGTAATTTACATTGTATATATTGCTATTAAGAATGTATGCCTCATTGTATTGTCTTAATGCCCGTCTGTAATCTTCTTTTTTAAAGTAATAATTACCAAAAGCTTCGTATGCTTGAGTGTATTTAGGATTTATACCAAGTGCTTGATAAAAGAAGGATTTTGCATATCTGTTATTATTTACAAGTTCATATAATAAAGCAAGTTTGAGCGCATAATCAGCATTATCGGGATGTTTTGTTAATAAAGCTCTGTATTCCCCAAGCGCGAATTCCGTATTTTTAATTCGTTCTTCTTCAATATCAGTTGTGGTTGCTATTGTGTAGTGCTCAAAAGCTTTTTTTTCAAAATCAGCTGTATTGATTAGGTTGTAGTCAATTTTAGGAACGTACTCAATTCCACCCTTTTGTAAAGCAAAAGAGTATAAAGGGATTACGGCAAAAATGATTGTCAGTATTATTTTTTGCATAGAAGTATTATATCAGTAAATATAGTAATTGTGAAATAATAAAGTGTTGTTATTTTTCAAAAAATATAGTATATTGTACTTAACCAAAATAAGGAGGGTATAGAATGGACAAACATTTTAAATCAGTTTTAGCAATATCAATAGCATTTGTATTAGGTTGCGGATTTAATAGTATGGCAATATCAGGTAATACTGCAAATAAAATAGCAGTAGTTGATGTTCAACAAGTAGTTATGAAATCAACTCAAGTAAAAAATTTAAAAGCAGAACACGATAAAAAGAAGGCAGAATTAGTTCAACTGATGAATAAAGCAAAATCAGAAGTAGACGCACAAACAGATGTAGCAAAGAAGAAAGCAATAGCACAAAAGTATGAAAAGGAATTGGCTGCAAAGAGAGAAGCTGCTGCAAAGGATTATGCTAAAAAATTAGAAGCGATAGATAAGAATATTACAGCAGTAATTACAAAACAAGCACAAACCCTTGGTTATGATGTAGTATTTGCGAAAAACTCTGTACTATATGGTGGAGACAATATTACTGATACAATTATAAAAAATGTTAAGTAATAATTCTTTTAAAGATGTAAAAAGGCGGTAATCATTTTAATGATTACCGCCTTTTTAAGCAAACGGAGATTTTTACAATAAATTAACAACGAGTGCATTTTTATTGACTTGGTAGTACGTTTAAGTTATCTTTTTATTGATAAAAAAATGGAGAGAAGGTAAAAATATGGATTTTGCAACTAGTTTTACGATAGATTTTTTAAGATTTTTAGGCTCAATAGCAGGGAACTATGGAGTCGGTATAATAATTCTGACAATAATTATAAGAGCGTTAATGTGGCCATTGGGAGTATCACAGCAACGTTCAATGCGAACAATGCAAAAATTGCAACCTAAGATGAAGGCAATACAAGAAAGATATAAAAATGATCCTCAAACGATGCAACGTAAGATGATGGATTTTTATAAAGAACATAAATTTAATCCAATGGCAGGATGTTTTCCCCTTCTTGTTCAAATGCCGATATTTATTTTGTTGTATTCAGCATTGATGAGCCCTCAATTTATACAATTAGCAGGTGATTCCCAGTTAAAAATAATAAAAAGACTTGATTCAACCTTAAAG
>CALURS010000007.1 GCA_944323215.1 Candidatus Gastranaerophilales bacterium
ATTAGTGCGAGTTTTACAAAGCCCGCATTTTTCACAGCTCGCACATTTCTCTTTTATTGTTTCCAGTTCTTCATAAGTCATAAGTTTATGATATTCAAAAACTTAAAATTTTCAACAAGTTTTATTTTCTGCCAATATACAAGGAATCCGGTAAATCAAACAACATCATCAAGCCTGCTATTGCAGTTCCAAAAGTAATTGGAGCTTTCCAACCATTACAGAAAAGTGTAGCAAAGCCCATTGCAGATGAGCCAAACAATGCTGATATTCCTAAAGAACGCCAATAGCTTATATGCTTTCTTCCCTTATTTGTTCTTTGAATCGGTTGTGGGTCTTGTGAATAAGGTTTTATTTCGGCAGGCTTGGGTTGGGGATTTGCTGCCTTAAATACTTGATTATTTGAATAACTAATCGGTCTTATCACACTAAACTCCTTTTTCTTACCCTATATAAAACAACTGAACCATCTAAATTGCTTTTATATGAGTAAATGTTTACAGTTATTAACATTATTTTTAAATAGAAAAATTATTTATGTTAAAATGAAGCTATGAAAAAACCTGAATTATTACTCCCTGCTGGGAATTTGGAAAAGTTAGAATATGCAATTAAATACGGTGCGGATGCTGTTTATCTTGGGGTTGTTGATTTTAGTCTAAGAGCAATGAGAAAAGGTGAACTTATAACCCTTGATAATCTAAAGTCAGCAATAGAAATGGCACATTCGCTTGGAGCAAAAGCACATTTAACATTAAATATTTTTGCGTTTAATGATGATATAAAGAATTTAGAAAAATGTATGGATATTATTTCGGACTCAAATCCTGATGCCGTAATAGCTTCTGATATGGGTGTAATAAGGTTGGTTCAAAAATATATGCCCAAAGCGGCTCTGCATATAAGTACACAAACAAATACCTTAAATTATGAAGCGGTTAAATTCTGGCGAGATTTGGGTGCAGCAAGGGCAATACTTGCAAGAGAATTGCCAATTAAGGATGTAAAAGAAATAAGAGAAAAGGTTCCTGATATAGAGCTTGAAGTTTTTGTTCATGGTGCACAATGTGTTTCTTTCTCCGGTCGTTGCTTGTTAAGTGACTATATGACAAACGGCGAAAGAAAGGCAAACCATGGCAATTGTGCACAGGCATGCAGATGGAGTTATAAACTTGTAGAAGAAACTCGTCCAGGAGAGTATTACGAGATTGAGGAGAGTGAAAAAGGAACTCATATACTTTCTACAAAAGACCTTAATCTAATAAGACATTTAGGTGCTTTAATTGATGCTGGGGTTGATTCTTTCAAAATAGAGGGGAGAACAAAGAGCTTGTATTATGTATCTGCGGTTGCTAAAGCTTACCGTGCAGCACTTGATGAAGTTTTTGAAAACCCAAATGCAAACCTTGATAAATATTATCAAGAGCTTTTAAAAGTAGGAAATAGAGGTTATACAACTGGATTTTATCTTCAGGACGGTTATCCTGCTGACGGATATAGCTATGATATTTCTAAAGGGCTTGCAGGTGCTGATTTCCTTGGCGAAATTCATAATGAAGAAAATGAGTACTATAGAGTTCTTGTGAAAAATAAATTTTTCAAAAATACGGATATTGAAATTATCACTCCTACTGAGCAGTTTATAACTCAAGCTGTAGATATAATTGATCCGGTTAAGAATGAAAATCTTGAGTTTGCTAATACCAATCAAGAGTTATTAATCAAATTTACTAAAGTTCCTGAAAATTGGAATTATGGACTTATAAGGACAGTAGGCATTAAGCGAGCAGAAGGGTAATTAGGAATTAATATGTTTTTAGTCCCGGATTACAATCTTAAAAATATTTATGAAATTGATTTTGAAGAATTAAAATCAAAGGGTATAAAAGCAATTCTTTTTGATTTAGATAGTACGATTATGAAATCAAAGTCAGCTGAATATACGCCAAAAACCAGAGCCTTATTGGACTTAATAGAGCGTGAATTTATAATCGCAGTAATTTCAAATAATTTTAATACAGAATATGTTGAAAAGGTTCGGGGGATATCGACTTTTGATGTAATAGGTGCAGCAAGGAAACCAAATCCCGATATAATATTAGAATATTTGAGGAATGCAAATATTCACCCATCAGAAGCTGTTATGGTTGGGGATAGACCATTAACCGATATTCTTGCAGGCAAAAGAGCCGGCTGTATGACAATATTGGTGGATTCAATAAATGCAGAGTACGAAAATCGCCCGACAAGGTTTGTCAGATGGCTTGAAAGATTAACAATTAGGAAGTAAGCGATTCTGCGGCCATTCCTATTACCATAGGAATTACGTCATAATAATTTTGACCTTGAAAGTTTTGTGCTGTTTTTCTTGCATTATTTCCTGCTTGGTAGGCTTCTTGTTCTGTTTGAAGTGTATTTGCTACCATTGCTTTGATTTTTTCTTTAAATTGCTCTGTACCACCGCATTTGTTTATTATATTTAATGCTATTGGGTCTTTTGTTACCTGTGTATTACGCATTAATTCTTCAATAAGTACATTATAACCGGCTTCTACATATTTATTGTAATCGTTTGTATCTTTATAACCGGCAAGTTTTATAATATCATCTTCATCTATGTCAGAGTTTTCTGACTCCATAAATCGATTGTAGTCTTCTATATTGTGCATTTCTACATTTTTATCACGTGCAATATTTACTAGAGTTTTTTGTACCAGTAAATCTGTCATCATATTAGAAATGTTTTGTTGGAAGTAGTTATAAAAATTTCCTTCCGGTGTATTTTTGTGGTTTTCTCGAATTTCTTTATCTTCTACAAATTGAATAGCATGCGTAATTTCATGCGTTAATTTTTCAATAAACTCTAATTGAGAATTCTTATCATTATAATCTATGTTAGGAATATAAATTTCTAATCGCTGTAGCTCGCCTTTTGCATTATATTTTGGTCTTGTAGCTGCCGCAACTGTTTTTTTATTATTAATACCAAATTCGTTATATTCATCCATAGAAACAATTTTTACATCAACATTTGGCAAATACTTTGTTACAGATTGTTGAATTTTTTGTGGCGTTACCTGCTGTTTTTCTACTAATCTGATAAGCTCATTAGAAAAAATTTTTGCTTTAGTTTTTATAGGAACATTATCTACTGGCTCACGTGTAAATGTATCAACACTGTTGCGGTACCATATTTTACCTCTGTTTGAGTAAAAGTTTACCGAGTTAAGTCGAAGATTGTATATGGATTTATTATAACTATGATTATATATTTCCGAAGACATAAAACCCCTATAACGATATATTATAAAAAGTTTCATTTTTATAAAAAATTGCTATAGAGATATACAAAAAAATATAAAATCTTTACAAAAATTAATCTAAAAATGAATTAATATTCAAAATTTCCTGATAAAAAATCTTCTATAATATCCTTAAGAAACCCACGTTTTTCAGTGTATAGAACGAGTCCGTGTCTGGCATAAATTCTTTTGGCATGCTTATCAACATCACCGCAAATAAGTGCTTCAACAGACTTATCTGCAAGAAACGGAGCAATAATATTATGTCCTGCATTAATAGTTCTAATTAATTCCGAGCTTTTAACATTCCCATCCTCAATTTCATAAACCCGATATAATTCTGCATCAGACAGGTTTTGTATGACTTTTTCATCTTCATCACAAGAAATAGCTATTTTCATTTACTGATCAGTTTCCTTATTGTGTTTTAGTAATTTTTCAAAATCAGATGGTTTAATACTTTGGATAAAGTCTTTAAATTCTTTTGCTTCTTCTTCATCTTTTTGTGCATCGGTAGAAACAGAACCATCCATAAGTACTTTTGCTGCAACAAATATTGGTGCATCCATACGCATAGCAACAGCGATTGCATCACTAGGACGTGCATCTATTTCTAACTCATCATCATCTTTTTTTAGATATAGTGTTGCATAGTATGTTTCTTTTTCAACGTTATTAATTTCAATTCTATCTAATACATAGCCTGTTTTATCAATGATGGAACAAATTAAATCGTGAGTCATAGGTCTTACGACCCCTAGATTTTCTATTTTTCTAATAATTGCACTTGCTTCTGCTGAACCTATCCAAATAGGAAGAGCTTTTCTGTTTTCTAAATCGTGAAGTACAACAATTGGTGATCCTGTTCTTGTATCTAGGGCTATACCCATTACTTTCATTTCTATCATTGATTTTTACCTTTTAAAATATTCTCTACATCTATTATATCACTATTATTCTGTTTTTCACCAGTCAATTTGATTAATTTAGCGGAAATAATTGCTGTTATGGGAACACAGAGCAATAATGCAATACTTCCAATAATTGCAGATGAAATTTCAGTAACTACTGCGTTTAGGTTAAAGAACTTAAATGCGTCAATTCCGTTAGCTAAAAGTAATAATGGTAAAGCCCCACCCATATAAACTAATATTAAGGTGTTCGCCATTGTGCCTATAACATCTCTGCCAACGTTCATTCCTGCTGAGAAGAGTTCTTTTACCGATAAACTGTTATCAGTTGCATAAATTTCATTAATAGTACTAGCTATTGACATCGCTATATCCATAACAGCACCTAGAGCTGCAAGAATTATTATAGATGCTGTTATAGATGTAAAATCAAGTTCCGGATGAGCAGAATACAGGTATAAAGTTGTTTCATCGCTAAATCCGGTTAGTTTTGCAAATTTTATGGTTAAAAGAGCTGCAACACCGGCTACAACAAGCGAAAGTACTGTTCCTAATGTTGCGGATGTACTTTTTTTATTAATTCCGCCAACAAGATACATAGTTGCAACGGTTGAAAGTAAGCAAATAACTATTGTTGAAAACAGAGGACTTATACCGGCTAGTATCATTGGGGAAAGCATATAAAATATTAAAAGTACTGTAACGGCTATTGCTACAAGGCTATATAGTCCTTTTTTTCGACCTATTATCAGTACAAGAATTGAAAAGATTGCTGCAAGTCCATAAAGAACATTCATTCTAAATAAATCAGAAATGAAATATTCTACGTTTCCGTTTTCTTCTTCTGTATGTAGCAAGACTTTATCATTTAAGTGAACATGAATATCATAGTACGGATTTGAACCTATAATATTTTCTAACTTAAAAATTTTGTTTTTGTCTTTGCCGTTTAATACTTTTACATCAATAATTTGTTTAACTTGTGGTGAATCTGCTCCTAAAGAAATATCTTCATATTTAATATTAATAGCTTTTCCAAGGGTAAACATTTCTTTAGCGTTTGCACTACAACCAAGCAAAAACAATATAAATATTGATAACAAAACAAAAAATTTTTTCATATATGCCTCTTAATTAATCAAATAAGCTTCCTTGAATAGAAACGTTTTTAATCCCAAGATGTCTGTAACATTCGGGGGAAACTTTTCTGCCTCTAGGAGTCCTTTGTAATAAGCCAGATTGGAGCAAATAAGGCTCACAAACATCTTCAAGAGTTCTTACATCTTCACTTAGTGCAGCCGCAAGTGTTTCTATTCCGACAGGTCCTCCGTCATATTTTTCAATAATTAACCTTAACAGGTTTCTGTCAGTTGTATCAAGCCCAAATTCGTCGATTTTAAGTGTGTTTAAAGAGGATTCTGCAACTTCTTCATTAATAATTCCGTCATACTTAACAATTGCAAAATCACTTACTCGCTTAACCAGTCTGTTGGCAATTCTTGGGGTGCCTCTTGAGCGTTTAGCTATTGAAACAGCACCATCATCTGTTATTTCTATATTCAAGAGTTTTGCTGTACGTTTAACAACCCTAGATAATTCCTCTATTGTATAAAATTCTAAGCGTTTGATTATACCAAATCGGTCTCTTAAAGGACTTGATAGTTCACCTGCTTTTGTCGTTGCACCTATTAAAGTAAACTTTGGTAATGGAATACGCATTGTTTTAACAGTTTGACTTTTTCCTGTTGTCATATCTAGGAAAAAATCCTCCATTGCAGGATATAAAATTTCTTCTGAAACTTTATTCATTCTGTGAATTTCATCAATGAATAAAATCTCACCATCAGTTAATGACATTAAAATTCCGATAATATCTCTGGGTCTTTCAAGAGCAGGTGCTGAAGTGATTTTTATAGAGGCACCCATTTGTTCTGCGATAACTCCTGCAAGTGTTGTCTTTCCAAGCCCAGGGGGACCGTAAAATAACATATGATCAAGTGGGGTATTTCTCTTTTTTGCCGCTTCTATACTTATCTTTAGAGTTTCAAGTATTGTACTTTGTCCGATATAATCATCAAACGTTTTTGGGCGTATTGAGTTCTCAAAGGTTTTATCGTACTCAATACTGCTTGATTGTGTTATAGGGTTTTTAGATTTTTTCGGCTTTTCATTATAAACCGTATCATCAGAAAAAATTGCCATAATACCTTTATCTGGAAGAAAGTGTAACGTGAAGTCCTTCCATTATATTGTAAAAATCTTCTTTGGGTAGAGTTGCCATCGAACGCATAGCATAATTTATTTCAGGCTTTTTATCGTACCATCTTCTTGCGTTTTCACTTTGGTATAGACCCAGAACACGTTGAATTCCTAAACTTATTTCCTCATCTTCATCTTCTTTTTTTGCTTCTTCCCTAAGCTCTTTTATTTGTTTAACTATTGTTGACAAATCTTTTGATAAAGATTTCATTGTTCTATTATCAAGTTTTTTTAGTAACTCGATAGTTTTAGGTGTTTCTTCGTGTTCATCATACCAGCGACGATTCATATACGTTCCTCCACACTGTTATATTATAACTGTATTAAACTTGCGGGTCAATGTTTACAAAAATCAATATCTGTTTTCTATATTAGTCATGTTTATAGTACAATCTTTATATGAATTTAGATGCCGTTATAGATAGTTTTTTATCCCCGATAGCGGATAAAATTTCAGGGATTATTTTTTACTCGGTTACAATAAACGGAGTGAAAGTTGAGCTTTTGGTTGCCTTACTTATTTTTGCAGCAATATATTTCACTGTAAGAACTAGGTTTATAGGCTTTTGGGGGATAAAACATTCTATTGAATTGATAACAAATAATTATCAACATAATGATAATTATGAGCGGAAAAAAAGAGGTGAATTATCTTCTTTCCAAGCTCTTAGTGCAACGATTTCAGCTTCAGCTGGAATTGGTAATGTGGCCGGTTCAGCTGCTGCTGTTTCAATTGGCGGACCTGGAGTTATATTCTGGATGATATTAGCAGGAATTCTATCTATGGCACTTAAATTTTCCGAAGTGCTTTTGGGTGTTAAGTTCAGGCAACTTAATCCTGATAATACTGTATCAGGAGGTCCTATGTATTATATTTCAAGAGGGTTGAAAAAAACTTTTCTTGCTCCTGTTGCTCCGTATTTAGCTAAAATCTATGCAGTATGTTGCGTTTTTGCTATGATTGGCGGCTGGAATTTGTTTCAAATTAATGCTATGACCGCTCAAATTACTGAAGTAACGGGCGGTACAAACAGTTTCTTTTCTAATAACGGGTGGATATTAGGTACTATTGTTGCAGTTATTACGTGGTTAACTATTATTGGCGGTATAAAAGCTATCGGAAAATTTACATCAAGAGTTACGCCTGTTATGTGCTCTTTATATGTTATAAGTGCTTTGGTTGTTGTTATTATGAATTTAAACCATTTATACGAAACAATTAATCTAATAATAGTAGAAGCGTTTAAGCCAAGAGCATTAGAAGGTGGAATGTTTGCTTGTATGTTGTGGGGATTTAGGCGTGCAATGTTTGCAAATGAGTCAGGACTTGGTACTGCTCCGATTGCATTTTCTGCCGTAAATACTTCAAAACCTGTTAAGCAAGCTTTTATCTCTATGTTGCAACCCTTTGTAGATACTGTAATTGTTGGTGTTGCAACTGCTTTTGTTATTGTTGTTTCTAAAGAGTATCTTGATGTTTCGGGAATAGCAGGTATTGAGTTGACTTCAAAAGCTTTTGGCACGGCTTTTCCGTTTTTCCCTGTATTATTGACATTCATGGCTAGTTGTTTTGTTCTCTCTACTATGTTATGTGGCTCTTATTATGGGTTGAAGGCTTGGAACTTTTTGTTTGGGGCTGAAAAATGGAAAACTCAATTATTTCAAATTATTTATTGCTTGTTTATTATTGCGGGTTCAGCTATGAACTTTAAGAGTATTATAAACTTATCCGATGCTGTGACTCTCTTCCTTGCAGTCCCTAACCTTATTGCTGTGTTTATGCTCTCTAATGTTATAATGAAAGAATTGAAACGTTATTGTATAAGATATGGGGTTGGAATTTATGGAAAAGACAAAAATTAGTCAACTTGAAGAAATAAAAGTAGAGTGCTTAAACTGCCAAAAATGCGAGCTTGGTAAGACAAGAACAAATATTGTTTTTTCGGATGGAAACCCCCAGACGGCAAAGGCGGTTTTGATTGGTGAAGCACCGGGTGAATATGAAGTCTTAACCGGTACTCCGTTTGTTGGCAGAGCAGGTAAGCTGCTTAACGAATTTCTTGAAAAAGCAGGTATATCAAGAGAAAAAGACTTATATATAATTAATACAGTTAAGTGCAGACCGCCTAAAAACAGGGTACCTGAAAAAGATGAGAAAAAACAATGTGAATCTTATCTTTTAAGGCAAATAAATATTATTAATCCGAAAATTATTATATTCTGTGGTGCAACGGCTCTTAAATCTTTTGTAGATACTAAAACTCCCATATCTAAAATTCGTGGGGAGTTGCTAGATATTGAGGTTTTACATAATAAATATAAAGCTATAACTGTTTTTCATCCATCATTCTTACTTAGAAAACACTCTACTGAGCCTGGTGAGCCAAGGGATTTAATGCTTAAAGATCTTGTAAAAATAAAAGAAATTATTAATAATTAATTGAAACATTTATAATTAAAAAGAACACCTAAAAAAGGTGTTCTTTTTTGTGTATTTGTAAAACTTATTTTATGATTCGCCGGTAATGACAGCTCTATTTAATCCGCTAACGCCTTGAGCGGCATTAGAGTAAGCAGAAAGTGCTTTACCTGCATTTACTGTTTGAACGTTGCCGGAATCATCTGTTTTTACGCTTACAGATCCACTTGATGGTATTTCGGCACTTGCCGAATTTGCTAAATTCTCTTGAACGTAGGTTAAGTATTCTTCATAAGTAATTACACCATCAGCATTTTCATCCATAGCTTCATCATATTTTGAATCACCTTCTTTTGCATAAATAGCTTCGGTCTTTTCACTTTGCGTATTTGATCCTGCTGTTTGCTGGATATTTGACACCGTAGATGCCGCTGATTGAATAAAACTTAGATTCATTGCTCCTACTGACATATCTGAACTCATAAAAATCCTTTCTCTATGATTTATTACAGTATATATTTATTATATCATGACAATTTAAAATTTAAACCCTTAAGCTATGAATTATTTGTATTGAGCAACATGGCCTTCTAGCCAGTTAATAATAAGCGCCGGGATTGATGCATTAGCACCTAATATTAACATGCCGGTTATATTAGTGCTATAATTCGCAATAACAAAATCTGATTGAGCATATTTTTGCAAATTAAGTTGAGATTTTACGCACGTTGGATCATTGTCGCTGGATATAGTAAGTATAGGTACTTTCCCAATATTAACAAGAGATATTGGAATAAATAAGCCCTTGTATGACTCGTGTGGAGAAATCAAAACAAGAGTTTT
Source organism: Candidatus Gastranaerophilales bacterium (assembly GCA_944323215.1). Classification (GTDB taxonomy): domain Bacteria; phylum Cyanobacteriota; class Vampirovibrionia; order Gastranaerophilales; family Gastranaerophilaceae; genus CALUTH01. Next base: position 9,732 of record CALURS010000007.1, read on the forward strand.
AGGTTTAACTTTAGCTTTTTCGGCCACTAAAACAGCGGTATTTGCACCGATATCGGCACCGACTATTGCCCAATCATCAAATGATGCGGCAGGGTGTTCTTCTTTTACCATTGACAATACTTCTAAAACATCTTTAGGGTATTTTTTAAAAACTGATAATTTGTAATTTGACCAAGAGTTCCGGACTAATTTAGAGTTGTAAACACTTCTTCCGTGACCTCTGAAATCAATTGCGACAACAAGATATCCGGAGTCAGCTATTGAGGCTGCAAAATCGGACCATCTTGATGAGCTGTAACCTAGTGAATGTAATAGCACAACAGTTGCATATTTTGTTTTTTTTACATTTGGATAATATACATCAGCTATTATAAGGCTACCGTCTTTTACTTCACACTCAACTTCTACCGGCTTTTTTGCTGCTTGTGCTTGTGATAACGTAAATATTGTAAATACAATTAGCAAAATTAAAATGTTTTTTATTCTTAATATCATACACTTATTATAATCCAGATTTTAAAAACATTCAAATGTTGACAGTCAGTCGTAAAATTTGTTAGAATAATAACTATGAAGAGATTGTCAAGAATTTTATGTTTAACGCTAATAATGCTTATGTTCGGTGCTTTTTCAATTGTAAAAGCCGCAGGATTACAGAGAGCATTATCTTCAGACAAGCCGTTTGCCTTGTTGATATATACGAGTTGGACTGATGTTGATTCGATATATTCTAATATGAAAAAATTGCAACCTAAATATTCAAATTATACTTTCGTTAGAGTTAATCTTAATGATGAAGAAGCAGAGGCTCTATTTAACGGATATATTATAGTCAAGAATCTTCCGATGGTTGTTATAGGAAAACAGGGTGGCAGATTTAATCAACTTATTGACAATGCTTGTGCTGCTGATTATCAGTGTATGTCAAAAAAACTTAAACGATTTGCTCGTTAATAGTGTTTCTTTTTTGTAATATAATTATGATAATAATATGAAAAAAGTTATCTCAATATTCATTATCATAGTATGTTTTTATTTATTATGGCTTACGGGAGTTCCTTTTATTGCTCAAAAAGTTAAGCCGTATATACTTAATGCTATAGAAAAAGAGTTTGGATATAAGATAATTGAAGATAATTTATTTGTTAAAACGAGTATTTTGCCTTATCTGTATTTGAAGGCAGATAAAGTCAGGATTAAAAATCCTGTAGGTAATGAAATTGTTAAAACTACGTATCCTAATATTAAAGTATCGGTTTTGCCTTTGTTGGTGGGTAAAGTTCACATTAATAGTCTTGATATTCAACGTTGTAATGCTGATATTTATATTGATGAAAAGATATTTAAAGATAAAAAATCTTTAAAGTATCTAAAAAATATTACATTAAATTCAAAACATATAAACATAGATGATTTTAATTTTAAATTAGCACAATCACAAAATTCTAAAGGGTTGATTGTATCTGGTAAGAATCTTTCATTTTCTAATAATAAGAATATTAAAAACATAAAATTAAATGCGGCGATTAGTGCAGGAGATTATAAATCAACAATTAAAACAAATATTTATATCCCTCAAAAACAAAATACATTAGCACCATCAAGCGAGGTAGAAATTACTAATTTGGATCTTAAATATTTTAACGGATATTTTAATAATTACTTGCCTCAGGATATTACAAGTATAAATGGTGTTATAGATTTTAATGTGCAAAACAGAAAATTTAGTTTAAAGCTTAAAGATTTGGCTGTATTATTTAAGGACAGTTCAAAATCTATAATTTTGCCTAAAAAAACAGAAATAAAAGGTGATTTTAACGTAAGTGAGGATATAATAAATTTAGTTAATTCAGAATTATCATCAGATGATGTTAACGCTCAAGCTGACGTTAGAGTAACAAATTATACATCCAGGCACCCGCATATTTATCTCAAAACTAAGTTATATGAATCAAAAACAGCAAGTATAATAAAATCTTTACCTGCGTTGAACAGTCCTGATATACATTTGGGGTATTTAAAGAAGTATCCGTTATATGCAGATGCCAGCGGAGAGTTAACAATTAACGGTGTACTTCCTGAACCGGATATTACAGGTGATATTCTTATCAAGAACGGTTATATTATAAAGCCAATTCCGAATGATAAAACAAAGGCGACTATAAAGATTTCGTTTAAAAATAAGACTGCATATTATGATGTGTTAACCGGTGCCGGTGGAAATCAATCTGTAACAGTAAAAGGAGAGACAAAACTCTATGGTAACAAATATTCTAAAATGGAGATAAAGAGTACTGATAGGGTTGATTTAAAAACGGCAAAATCGGTTGTTGATCCGCTTCATTATATTCTGTATTTTGAAACGGGACCTGTTCCGATAATGGAATTGGATGGATTTGGTAATATTGATATAAAAGTAAGCGGAAATCATGCAAGTCCTCATGTATGGGGAAAAATGAATTTTTACAATGCGGATGCTTCTTTTAATGAGTTAAAAGGACTTATTCTAAATAATGCTGATGGAGTTATTAATTTTGATGATCAGAATGTAGATTTTAAAACTACAAAAGCGTTTTTAGATGGTAAAAATGCTCAAATTAGCGGGCGTTGTAATTTGTATGGTAAAACGGAGATTAATTTCTTTGCCAAAGATTTCAATTTGCAAAAGGGATTAAATGCTATAAAAACTTCTCCTATGCTTAAGGATATTAAGTCAATTTTGCCACCTATAGACAAAATTAATGGGAATGCAGATTTTAATTTGGATATAACAGGCGATATTCCTGATATTAACAAGATAGAGTTGAACAAGAATCTTTTTGTAAAAGGAAGTTTGAACTTAAAAAATGTTATGGCGGGAGTAAATGATTTTTGCATTACTAATATAAACGGTATAATAAACTTTTCGGGTACGGATGTTAATATAAAAGCAATATCTAAAATAAACAATTCAGTTATCAATATCAATGGTGATATTAAGAATAATTTGGCGAATGTAAAAGCAAGTTCGCAAAATCTCAATCTTGATGATGTCCTGCATAACTCAGCACTAAAAGGTTTGACTGATAATAATTATGTTAGCTTCAATGGTAGTTATAAAGGTAAAATAAATAATATTGAGTATGATAAAATCAATTTAGATGCACACATTTCAAGGGCGAATAAAACCTCTCCTATTGCATTTAGCAGCGGAACTGTGCTTGTAAAAAACGGCACTTGTACAATAAGTAAGTTAAAGGGCACAATAACCAAAAATCCTTTTGAAATGGAGGGGAAAATTACTCATCTGGGGAAGAAAAATCAAAATATAAATGCCTCAATAAAGTTAAACAATGCAAATCTGTCAACAATAAATTTGATTCGTGAGTTTTATTTAATTCCGAATGATACAAAAGAGTTATTGAGAAAACTTGATTTTAAGACTGGAAAGACAAATATTAATTTTAGAATTGTAAATAATTATCCATACACAAATATAGTATTAAATGATGTTGAGGCAAGCTATATTCCCCTAAATATGCCGTTAAAGATTATAAATGGCGGAATTGAGTTAAAGAACAATCGTGTGTATATTGATAAAATGAATACATTGGCAGATGATATGCCAATATTTTTAAATGGAAGTATAAGTAATATATACAAAAAACCGGACTTAAATATATATCTAAATTCAGTTCCGAAGCAAACCTTTATTGATAAATATATAAATAAAAACATGTTATATCCGTTGAAAGTAAAAGGAGATATAATTTATTCAGCAAATATAAAGGGTCCGCTTGATAATTATAATATAACCGCAAATGCTAAGATAGGAGAAAAGGCGAGTGTATACTATCTTGGTGCAACACTTGGGGATGGTGAAAATCAAACGATATTGGATTTTGACGGTAATATTATTAAAAATAATTCGATTAGAATAAATAATTTTGCTTATAACAAGTCAGTGTTATCTCAAAATAACAAGTCTAACTTAATAAATTTTTTAAAGATGAGCGGTCAAGTAAGACTCATAAATAATGAGCCTCATTTTAATAATCTGTTGATAAAAACAGAAAATCCAACGGATGCAAGGATTTTCAATATAATATTTAAGAAACCGAATATTAAACAAGGGTTATTTACATCAGATTTACGAATAAACGGAAGATTATCGGATTTAAAAATATTAGGTGATTTTCATATTTTTGATATAAATGTACCGTTAATGCAAACGGTGTTAAAGGATATAACACTTAAATTTCAACCAACAACAATAAACATAAGTTCAAAAGGCGAAATTTTTTCAAACGAAATAAATCTAGTAGCAGAAGCGGACAACCGTTTGAAACCGCCATTTAAAATCCGTAATGGATTGCTTCATTTTAAGAAATTGGACTTTAATTCTGCGATAAAAGATTTAAAACAGCTAGAAATAAATAAGCCAAAGCAGGCAGCCTCCAACAGTAAACCAATTACTGATTTGACTGCACTAATAATAGATAGTCTTGATTTAAAGGCGGATGATGTTCTTATAAAAGGTATATCTGCCAAAAATCTTAAAACAGTAATTTCACTAACTAATAAGATGAATTTTTCTCTAAGGGATTATAATGCAGAGATTGCAAATGGTTATTTAAGCGGAGATTTTTCATACAATTTGTTATCAAACAAAACATCGCTTTTATTAAATGCAGAAGATATTGATGCAAATAATTTGTCAGAGATGTTGTTTGATTTGTCAAACCAGATGTATGGTTCACTTAGAGGTACTGCGAATTTGAGTTGTAACGGGTCAAGTAACAAGGCATGTATGTCAACAGTTCAAGGCACGGTGGTGTTTAATGTTTCTGATGGCAGGATGCCTAAACTTGGTTCACTTGAGTATTTGCTAAAAGCGGGGAACTTAATAAAAGGCGGATTTACGGACTTGTCAATAAACAGTATTATTGATTTGGTTACACCGCTTAAAACGGGTGAGTTCTCAAATATTTACGGAAATATTAAAATAAATAATGGGATAGCAGAAGATATCAAAATTTTGACCAGAGGTGAAAATCTTAATCTGTATGTTAAAGGTAACTACAATTTAAGCACTTCAAATGCTCATATGTATGTGTTTGGGTTGTTATCAAAAAATATTAAAACACCGCTTGGTGCTATTGGTAATATGTCTTTAAATACATTGTTTAACTTGATTCCGGGTATAACGCTCGATGATAAAAGTCCGTTTATAAACGATATTAATAAAATTCCGGGAATCGAATTATCAAAGAATAAGTATAGAAAATTTATTGCTGAAATCATTGGTGATATAAGCGGCGATAGTTATGTAAAAAGTTTTGAGTGGATTAATTAATAACCTTTTCTAACGAAATTGTGCTATAATAAATCTGCAAAAGTTGGAGAAAGAGATATGAAAGAAAAATTTAACTACTATGTACAAGATCTGCAAACATATATAATGTTTTATATAAAAGAAAAAGTTGCACAATTGACTCCGGAGTTGGAAGCGAAAAACAGAGCACCTATAGCATTATCAATGGGGGCACCAACGGCAGCACCTCCTGAGTATGTAATAAACAGGCTAAAAGAAATTCTTGATGAAGAAGGAATACATACTTATTCAACTCCAAAAGGTGAACTTTATTTTAGAAAAGCCGTTAAAGAAAGAATGAAGAAAAGATTTAACGTAGAATTGGATGAAAATAAAGAAATATTTTCTCTAATAGGTTCAAAAGAAGGGCTTGCAAACATAATAAGAATACTTATTAACCCTACAATAAAAGAAGACGACAGAGAAATAATAATGCTTCCTGACCCTGGGTATGCCTCATATAAAGAGATGGTAAAAGTGTCAGGCGGTAGAGCATATTCACTTCCGCTTACCAAAGAAAATAACTATATGCCTAATCTTGAAGAATGCAGAAAAAATATGGTTTCAGAAGGCTATAATCCGGAGAAATTAAAAGCTGTAGTTATTAATTATCCAAACAACCCGCTTGGATGTACTATGACAAGAGAGTATGCAAAATCCGTTGTAGATTTCTGTAAAAAATACAATCTTGTCTTAATTTCAGATACTGCGTACGCTGATTTATATTTCAATGAAGCAGACAAGCCGTTTTCTATTTTAGAGATAGAAGGAGCAAAAGATTGTGCAGTTGAATTTTTCAGCTTCTCAAAACCATACGCAATGACCGGATGGCGTTTAGGTTGGGTCTGCGGTAACAGCGAAATTGTGTCTATATTTGGTAAATTAAAATCAACATTAGATACAGGTATATTTAAGGCTATCCAAAAAGCAGGTGCGGATGTTCTTTTATCAGAAGAAGGTGACAAATATATCGCAGAAAAAAATATCGGGTTTAAGAGAAAACAGGATATTTTTGTTAAAGGTTTGAAAGAGCTTGGCTGGGGCGACTTTAATGTTCCTGATGCAACGTTCTATTTGTGGTTGCCAATTCCGCCAAGATATAAAACGTCTAAAGAGTTTACTGATGACCTGCTTGTAAAATCCGGTGTAGTTGTAGTTCCCGGAAGCGGATTTGGTAAATATGGTGAAGGCTTCTTTAGAGCATCTATTGTATGTTCAGATGAGAAGCTTCAAGAATGTATTGACCGAATGAAGGAAGACGGATTCTATTTTAACAAATAGGTTTTTGATATTTTATAAAACGCCCGACTGTTTAAACAGTCGGGCGTTTGTTGATTAAACCTGATTACATGGTATAATTTCCTTATGAAAAAGGTCAGAAATCATATATTCTTACTATTTATCTGTTTCTTTTTGATTAATAATCAAGAGGCTCAAGCGTATATCAATCCTGGATCTGGAAGTTATATTTTTCAAACAGTAATTGGGGGAATATTAAGTATAGTCTATCTTATAAAAAAATGTTTTTTATGGATAGTAAACCTTTTTAGAAGAAAATCTGGTAATAATGATAAAAATGATTAATACATCTTTTAGAGATAATTCGGGCTTTATTTTTAAAACAGACGGGATAATTTACAGGCAAATAAACCAAGTTTATAGAGAAAATTATGAGTATCTTTTAAGCAGCGGACTGTATGATGAGCTAGTTCAGAAAAAATTGTTAATTTCTCATGAAGAAATAAATCTTGATATCGAAAAAGATGAAAATTTTTATAAAATTATAAAACCAAATCAAATTGAATACATCTCCTATCCTTACGAGTGGTGCTTTTCAGAGCTAAAAGATGCCGCTTTATTAACTCTTAAAATCCAAGAGATAGCACTTGAGTATGGTATGGTGTTAAAAGATGCTTCCGGCTATAATATTCAATTTGTTAACGGAAAACCAATATTTATAGATACACTTTCTTTTGAAAAGTATCAAGAAAACAAGCCTTGGGTTGCCTATGGTCAATTTTGCAGACATTTTTTGGCCCCGCTTGCTCTGATGAGTTTAACCGATATAAGGCTAAATTCTATGCTTGTAACTAATATTGACGGAATTCCTCTTGATTTATGCTCCAAGTTGTTGCCGTTTAAATCAAGGCTAAACCCTGAACTCTTAATCCATATATTTTTACATAATGCATCAAATAAGGCTCACGAGAGTGATACCAATATAAAACTTAAAACCAAATTCTCTAAACTTGAGATGGAAAGCCTTATTGATTCTTTAAAAAGTACAATTTTGCACTTAAAATTCCCTAAGGTAAAAACTGAATGGGGAGAGTATTATAATAATACAAATTATACGCAACAAGGCAGAAAAGAAAAAGAAGAAATAATAAAAGAATTTATAAATAGAATTGAACCTCAAACAATTTGTGACCTAGGTGCAAACAAAGGTGATTTTTCAAGAATAGCTTCAAAAGGTCCGAGCGTTAAAACCTGTATTTCATTTGATATAGACCCTATAGCAGTTGAGTTAAATTACCAAAAATCAAAGGGAGCAAAAGATAATAAAATCCAACCTTTAATAGTTGATTTGACCAATCCGTCTCCTGCAATAGGTTTTGCAAATAGTGAAAGGGAGAATTTTATTTCTCGTTTCAAATCTGATACAGTTCTTGCACTTGCCCTTCTTCATCATTTATCAATAAGTAATAATTTGCCTTTTGAAAATACTGCACAATTTTTTGCAAAGCTTGGTAATTATTTGATTATAGAATTTATTCCGAAAAAAGATTCAAAAGTTCAAATACTTTTAAGCTCAAGAGAAGATATTTTTGATAAATATAATATTGATGAGTTTGAAAAGGTTTATTCAAAATACTTTGAAATCCTTGAGAAAAGACAAATTGATACTTCAGAGCGTACATTATATTTAATGAGGAGAAGATAGTTTTGGAAATTCTGTTCCCGTATTTGCTTTGTACGCTTCCTATACATTCGATTTTTGCACAGAATTCCGCGGAAATATCTGTTCTTGATTATATTTTTTCGCTGCTTGTGTCAGGAATAGTTGTTACACTTGGAGTTTTAGGACTAAATTTTTTTATTGGCGATATCTATGTTGCAGAAATAATATTTTGTATTGTATATTTTTTATTGGTCTATGCAAATTACATTTTTATATCTCAATGCAGCCAATATAAAAGAAGCCTTATAAAGTATCAGCTGACTTTTTTTGTGCTATTCATTATAAGTTGTGTGATTTTATCAGTAATGGTCATTTTTGTTACCAAATTAATTCCTGCACAAACAATCAGTAAAATAATTTTTTACACAACGGCTTTTATAACTTTCTTTGTTATTATTGATATTGTTAAAAGATTGATAGAACTTTATACTCATTCAGAACCTCAAGTAATAGACTTTCAGTCTAATAATACTGATTTGCCCGATATTTATCATATAATAGCAGACTCTCACACCGGTTTTGATAGAGAAGGACTCAGTGATGAGGCTTTTAAAGCTGCTCTTAAAGAACGAGGGTTTGAAATATATGAAAAAGCCAAAAGTAATTATAACTACACAGCCTGCTCTGTTCCGTCTATGATGAATATGGAATACATAAAAGATCTAGCTGATATTAAAGAAAACGTGTTTGCTCCAACTAAAACCCTAAAATATTATGGGAATAATGCTGTGTCTAATATACTTACTCAACTTGGATATCATTTAAGAAGGGTAACATTCAACAGCTATAAAGACCTTTTAAATAATAAAAATGATAAGAGGGAATTTATATTACTAAAAATATTCCTGAATTTATCAATATTATACATATTTAAAGAGCTGCCTGATTTGAGTCTCAAGAATGCGAATTTGAAGGAAATCCAATTAGAGCTGAAAAACTTTGTACGAGAAAAAATTAATGGTCCCAAATACTTTATGGGGCACTTGCTTGCACCACATTTTCCCTATGTATGCAGAGAAGATGGGACTCCAAACAAGCTTGCAAATATCAAAAACGTAAAATATTACTTCCCGTACCTAAAATATATTGATAAGCAGCTCATTAAATCAATAGATGATATAAAATCAAATATGAAAGAAAATTCGATTATAATAATCCATGGAGATCATTCTATAGCAAGTCACAACGATGACAGGTTTAAAATTCTGCTTGCGATATATTTCCCAAAACACTATAATCCAAAATGTATAAGTAATGAATGTACACTTGTAAACCTATTTAGAAGATTGTTTAACGAAATTTTTAAAACTGATTATCCTATCCTAGAGGATAAATTCTTTCCAGTCCAGTTATTACACGGTCAAGCACAGTTAATTGAATCGGAAGATGTATTTAAAACTACACTCGAAAATAATAATTTTCAAAAGCAGTTAACAAGATTGGAGAAAAAATATAAAGATAAACGAATCCTAATATATGGAACAGGTATTTTCTTTAAAGCAATACAAAATAATTATGACTTATCAAATCTAAATATAATAGGAATTTCAGATATAAAATTTAAGAATGATGAAATAGAGTATGATGAAGAATACAGTTATAATAAAATCTCACCTGAGAATATTTATAAATTAAATCCGGATATCATTCTCATAGGAACGATAAATCCGTTTGATACAGAACGCTATTTAAACCAAGAAATATTTAAAGATAGGCGTAATCGAAAAAAATACTCATACCTTTTTCAAGAAAATATCAAGACAAAAATAAACGACTTTTTTAATAACTGTGTGTAGCTTTATTTAGATTTTTCTATTTTCTTATCACTTTTTGTAATTATAAGTTTGTCTTTTTCTATTGTATATTGAACCATATTTTCTTCGGGATTAATGTCAAGTAATCCGAGAATAGTAGAATTAATACTTAAAGCCCAGCTGTTTCCGTTTTTCATCAATTTTCTATCAAATGCCATAACTTTTACCATAACATTGTACTTGACAATATAATATAATTGAATAGTATAAATTTATAGTATTACATTGTAAGAATATATGTAAGTACATAAAAGAGAGGTAAAAATGTTAGATGAAGGAAATGAAAAGTTTAAAATAGATAGACCTGAAATGATAAATAAAACATTTCGCTTACCACTTGAATTGGTAGAGCGTTTACAGGAAATAGCACAAAACAATGGAATATCGCTTAATATGCTTGTAAAACAGTGCTGTGAATATTCTATAAAACAGTTAAAATAATATTTCATATAGCAAGGCGGCACAGATAACATCTGTTATCATTGCAAAGATTGATTAAAAAACTACGGCTGGAGACTCTGCCGAGCAAAAGGTGACTAGCAAAAGCGAGCAGAGGGTGAAGCTGAAGGCGTAACCCGTTTAACGCGAGCTTTTAAGAAAATGTCACGTTTTGCGAGAGGAAAGAACCCGTTTGTGTGAAAACACAAATAGGTTCGACTCCCTTTTTATTCACTTCTTAAAATAAAAAAAATCTGCGGCTGGAGGGAGTCGAACCCACGGCAGACAAGGTTTAGGAAACCTCCGCTCTATCCTACTGAGCTACAACCGCAAATTTTTTATTTATATTTAAACTATATCACAAAATTTCTATAATCCAAGCATAACAAGAAGTCTAACAACAGCACCTTGAATAATCCAAAGAACAATAAGTGCAATCATCGGTGAAATATCAATCATGCCAAGCGGAGGAATAACATTTCTAAAAATATTTAAGTAGGCATCAGACAATTCCCGAATGATTTTAAATGGTTGTTGCCCCCAATCAATATTAGGAATCCAAGTTAAAAGAATTCTAATAAAAATGAGTAACGAATAGAAATGAAATAATAACCCAACAATATAAGCCAGACTCATTAAACCTCCGATAAATTACATTTGAGAGCTTTTCTTTGTTTCAGCACAATGACAGTTAAGTCTTTGAGCCGGAATATTTTCAATCATAGTAAATAAAAGTTTTTTGAGATTAGCCACATTATTATTAAACACTTTGATAACTTCGTGATGAGAAACAGGCGGAACATCACCAACCAAGCCTGCATCATAATCAGTAATCAAAGATATATTAAGCGGGCACATATCCATTTCTTTAACAAGGTAAGCTTCAGGGAAAGCGGTCATATTAATAACTTCCCAACCTTGGTTAGTAAAGAATTTGGATTCAGCTTTTGTAGAAAATCTTGGACCGTTAATAACAACAACGGTACCTTGTTCGTGGACAGTAATTCCTAAATCTTTAGCGGTTTTAATAGCTAAGCTTCTAAGCTCAGGACAATAAGTTTCAGCAGCTGATGGGTGAGTAACAATCGGTCCTTCAAAGAAAGTAGACTTTCTGCCATCGGTCCAATCAACAAACTGGTCACAAATAACAAAATGTCCCGGTTCAACATGTTTTTGCAAGCTTCCTGCTGCACAAGGTGATATAACTCTAGTACAGCCAATTTTTTTCATAGCCCAAACATTTGCTCTATAGTTAATTAAATGAGGTAAAATAGTATGGTTTCTGCCATGTCTAGGAAGGAAAGCAACTTTATGTGCTCCGATTTTTCCAAGAAAAATATTATCACTAGGCATTCCATAAGGGGTTTCAATTTTAACTTCTTCTATATCATCAAGAAATTTATAAAATCCTGATCCGCCAAATACGCCAACTTCTGCTAATTTTTCCATATTTCACCTCTATTAATGTAATACCAATAAACTAATGATAACATAAAAATGTAAATAAAAACAAAAGCCCGAAAGTTACTTTCGGGCTTTGAAAAACTTAAAATCGTTAAAGACTATTTGCCGTTAACAATAGTTTTGAAGTTTTTACCTGCAGAGAAAACAGGAACTGTTTTAGCAGGGATTTTAATTTCTTTATTAGTTTGTGGATTTCTACCATTTCTAGCAGCTCTCTTACGTGGTTCAAAAGTACCAAAACCAACTAAAGTAACTTTTTTACCTTTAGAAACTGTCTTTTGAATAGTATCAATTAAAGCACCAAGTACTTCGCTTGCTTCTTTTTGAGTAACTTTAGCTTTTTTTGAAATCTCTTGAACTAATTCTTCTTTGTTCATCTTAAAACTCCTTTCTTATGTGTTCAACTCCTATTATACCTATCCTAGAAAATATTGCAAGCCGTTTTTTCTTAAAAAGCACCGATATTATTAGTTTTTTATAAAAAATCAGCAAAAAGTATGAAATTTTTGTGACCAAATGTGTAGTCTGTAAAAACAGCTAAACAAAGCTTTTTTAACCAATTGTGTAATATATATAAAACAAAATAATAAAACTATACAATGTAAACTTTTGTAAAATATTTGAAACCGTTTGAAATCAAGGGTGAAAAAAAGTTTTTATATATATACAGGTAAGATTAAGAAAGAGTAATACAATGGCATACGACAGAGACGCAATAGAACGGAATAAAAAACCAATCGGATCCTTAGAGATACCGCAAAACTTTCATTGTGTATATCTAAATAAAAAAGACAGACAAATGCGATTTAATAATGGTAAGGATCCTTTATATTATATTTTTGACGGAATGGAAAATAAACCTTTTAAAGCAGTACTAGAAGATTTTGTAAAGGACATAGTCTGTGATGTCAAGAAATATTACAAAAAATTGGCCTGTTAGGCATAAGAGAAGAATGAGGAAAAGAAGATAAAAAAGTTCAATCAAAAAAGATTGAACTTTTTTTTAATGAAATCGTTTTATAATAGTGTATAAGGAGGGAAAAGAATGAAAAAGAAAATAGCAATAGTTTTAATGGGTTTAATTTTGACGTGTGGAGCGATACATGCACAAAATGCTACGTATGAAGAAACAAATACATTAATGGTGAGTGCAAATGCTACAAAAGAAGTAACACCAGATACAGTAGAGGTTAATATAGAAGTTCAAACAGAGAACCCAAAATCAATGCAGGTAGCAATGAATGAGAATAACAAGATTTCTCAAGAGGTATTAAACGGGTTAAACGAGTTAATAGATAAAAAGAACGGAGATTATGTAAAGACATCTGATTACAGGGCGGATTCTTTATATGTGTATAATGGAAGTAAAAGATCTTTTGATAAGTATCAAGTAACAAATATGGTAGTAGTTCATACAAAATCGATAGATAAAATCCCTGCAATAATAGAAAAAGCGATAAAATTGGGTGCAAGTGGTGTTTCTAATTTGAATTTTAGTGTATCAAATTATGAACAATACAGAGAGGAACTGTTGACCTGTGCAATAAAGAAAGCTGAAAAACAAGCAAAAGTAGCTGCAACGGCTTCAGGTGTTGCTATTAAGAATGTAAAAGATATAACAATAATAAATAACGAAAACGGATATGCAAGGACACGATATGCAGCGGTCAATTTAAAAGCTGATATGTCAAGCGGTGCAAGTGCGGAGGGGTTTGCAACTCCGTCAATAGAGCCTGGGGTAATAAAGATTCAAGCTGATGTCCGCATTACGTATTCAATAAAGTAAAATAGACCAATCTGAAAAGAGACCTTGAGATTAAATTTTCAAGGTCTTTTTTTTATAGAGTAATCTATCCGTATGATTTTCAGCTTTAAGACAATAAATTCGCTTTTCTTTAGTTAAGTTTGTTATAAAATAGAGCTATATAGTACGAAATAAGAATGAAAGGGATTTAGATGTCAAACAGAATAGGAATAGATGTAGGCGGAACAAACGTTAAGATAGCATTAGTCGGAGAAAAAGGGAATATAATATATTCAAATTCAATTCCAACCAGAGCAGAGATGGGTTATGAGTATACGATAAACAATATGAAGCAAGCTGTAAGTGATTTGTTAAAAGAAACAAATTCAACAGCGAAAGATATAGAAGGAATTGGTTTTGGATTTCCAGGTCAAGTAGATTATCAAGAGGGAGTAGTAAGATTAGCACCAAATATCCCAGGGTGGGTAAATGTGCCAATTGCCAAAGTTTTTGAAGAGGAGTTTGGTATCCCAACAAGAGTAGATAATGATGTAAGATGTGCAGCTCTAGGTGAACTTAATTTCGGTGCTGGCAAAGGTTGCCAAAATCTTATTTGTATAACAGTAGGAACAGGTATTGGTTCAGGTTTGATAATAAACGGAAAGCTTGTAAGAGGTGCAAGTAATTCAGCAGGGGAAATCGGTCATATAAAACTTGATATAACCGGAGGTCCATTATGCGGATGCGGTGATAGAGGCTGTTTAGAAGCATATGCTTCAGGCCCAAGTATAGTAAGTATGGCAGAAGAATATATTAGGGGTGGAAAATCAACAAAATACAGAGAACTCGCAAATCCTGATATTACTCCTTATATAGTATCAGAGGCTGCAAAGCAAGGGGACAGAGTAGCACAGAAGATATTTACAATTATGGGTGAATATATAGGTATAGGCTTAACAAGTGTAGTTAACTTGCTGAACCCTGAAAAGATTATTATAGGTGGTGGCGTAGCAGATGCCGGTGACATTCTGCTTAATCCGATAAAAGAAACAATCGCAAAACGTGCGATACCAATATCAGCACAAGCTGTAGAAATCGTTCCTGCACAGTTAGGAAATACAGCTGGTGTAATAGGTGCAAGTTTATTAATAAAATCATAGACTTGTTATGCTCAATATGGTACAATCCTTTTATAACTCAATGGAGGATAATATGCTAAAAAATAAAAAAGGATATACTTTGGTAGAAATACTAATAGCATTGGCTTTGGTTGCAATCTTAGTATCTGTAATGGCCGGAAATATGGCAAAAGTAAGACCAGATCAAAAGAAGGCACTATTTATAAAGGCTTATACTAAAACAGAAATAGCAGTATCTCAAATGTTGAATGATGCAGAGATGTATCCGACAGTGTTTGATGCAGAAGGAAATTTAGAAGAATATGGTCTATGTTCAACCAAAGCACCTCTTGGAGTTTTAGGTGATACAGATTCGGCATCAGGCTCAGGAAAATTTGCTCATTATTTTGCAAGAGCTGTAGGTGGTACTAACAGTGGTGGTGAAGTTAAGACAAGTGATGGTTTAACTTACGTTATTGAAACAGAAAATGCAGATTCTGTTGATATAAATGCTAATGCCGCTAATATTACAATTAAAACAGTAATGAAGGATGAAGAAGTTGAGCTTGGTGCTATAAAGGTATCAAATAGCGGAAATGTCTCTTGTGATGGAGATAAGTGCCAAGAATATATGGATGATCGTTATAATTTAAAGATAAAAGATGACCCTAAAAAGTAATCCATATTGTAAATTAAAGTACTTAGTTTAAATAATAAAAACCTAAAATAGATTCAAATTTTAGGTTTTTTATTATTAATTTGTCCAAGTGTTTAATAGATAACTCCCTTTCTGAGTAATTTATTTTTCTAATTGAATTTTTAGAATAAGACTAAAGGAGTGAGGGATTAAAATGAACAACATATTTACATCTCCGGTTTATAAACTGGAAGAATTAAGGTATATAAACATAGTATTAACATCAAAATATTGTAATCAGCGATGTAAGCAGTGCTATATAGATTTTCCATTAAACAGGAATTCAAAAGATTTCATCGACATAAACAAGATAAAAGAAATGTTACTCCAGATTAAGGATGAAAATATCAATTGTATTTACTTAACAGGAGCAGAACCAATGACCCATCCGAATTTTAACAATATATTAAGGTTATGTTTAAAACGTACAAATGTATGTATCTGTACGAATGCTTCATTTATAAATGAAAAAAAAGCTCGCTTTTTGAGAAAAGTAGAGGATGAAAGTAAATATAATTTATTATTTAGGTTTTCATTGTCGCATTATGACGAATTAAAGAATGATGCGGCAAGATATCGAGGTTCATATCGTCAAACGATGTTTGCAATAAAAAATCTTGAGCGATATGAATTTTCAACAATTTTAGAGGTTATAAACTATTATAAAGAGGATGAAACTATGTTACTAGAGATGTTTCGCCAAAAATTTGAAGATTATGGTGTTGCACCGGATATTTCGATAGCTCAGTATTTTGATAAAGTAAACCCGCCATCTGAGTATAACAATAAGCAAAAGGAGTGCATGAATAGCAGAACTTTGAGCCAAAACGGAGTTTATTCTTGTCCTTATCTTGCAAATGATTATAGAGGTCGTTTAGGCAGCAGTTTCCTTGATTATTCCAAAACGGTTAATGCAGAAACGGACTATTGTATGCAGTGTTCAGCTTGTAAAGCATTAGTTTAGAAGTAGTAATTATGCAGCAGCTTTGAAGTTGTTTTGTTGTTTCCCAAACTCGTCAGAGCCGGGGAAACCTTCTTTGCCTGTAACTCTTCTGGTAATATAGTATTGAATTTTAGGAATTAAAGTTGATAGGAAAGCAACCGCAACAATAAATCCTGCTGCAAAATTGAGTCCGTTATACATAAGGTTTTTATTCTTGACAGATTTTAAGAGTTTAGTATCAATATTCCCGTCTTTTGCTGCTTTTATAATGTCATCAATATATTGGGAAACGTTATCCTTATGCTTATATAATGATTTGTGAGAAACATATTTGTATTCATCTTTATAAATACCGTCAGTAAAGTTATCAAAAATTGCATGAAGGAATTTAGGTGAATTAATTTCTCCGCCTTTAAACAAATCTTCAATCTGATTTTTACTAATAATACTAACTCCGCAGCGTTTAGGTTGGAGTTCTGACATTTTACGAGCAGCTGCTTCATATTGTTCTCTTATCTCAGGAGAAAGTGCATCTAAGAACTTATCTAATTCTATCGCCTCTGTTGGCACAGGGAGTTTTTTGCCAAGTTTAGACATAAATACTGCCATTTTAGAAGGTGCTTCTTTTTCAAAATTAAGGTTGGTTGGAACTTCTGCAAATCCATTACCAAACATTGCTTCTCTAAATTCAGCAGCAGGCATGCTTCCACCTTTTGATTTCAAAAATTCTTCAATATAAGAGCTTACAAAATTAACAGATTTAGGATCAAGTCTTCTATGAGTTTTACCTCCTGTTTCTATAAGGTTCATAAGGCTTCCAACATCACCTCTTGCCCAATAGTAGAAGTACATTGAGCCGATATCTCTTACTCCAATATCAAGAGCTTCTTCTTTTTTTCTTGCATTACTTGCTCTTCCACCTACAATTCCGATGTCAGTGGCTACTAATTTCCCGATATTTGTATTCTCAATAATATGCGTAAATCCGTTTAAGGCTGCAAGTCCTGTAAAAGAAGGAGTTCCTATTTTTGTATTGTTATCTGGGGTTTTTATATTACTAATGCTTAATTCAGGTGTCTTGCTTTCTTTTTCTGTGTGTTTTTTATTAATCAATCTGGAAAGTGCCTGATTAGATTTAGGAACGACGCACCCAATGAATAAATCTGCTAATACAACGGCCGAAATGACTTTAGCACCTTTTAGCCAAGCAATTTTCTTTGGTGTAAATCCTTTTGGATAATTATTTTTATTCATCATAAAATTATCAAAAGGTCTACGCATAATGTCAGAACCTGTATCAAAGTTTACACCTTTACGTTTCAGTATTTTTTCAAGAAACTTGTCTCCCAAAAAGTTTAAGCTTGAAACTCCGTATAACCAAGTAATGGTACCGGAAAGTTCTTCAATTAATCTTTCTCTTGCTTCTTGCCCTTTCCCTCTTTTATAAGCCATACGGGTACGCCCTGAAATACATAAAGCCTCAGATGCTATAATTGGTGCTCTGTTATCAGGTTTTGTCATTGTGGTTACAAAATTACCAACTCTATCTATCATTCCTATAGGCATAAATTAAGTTTCCAAATAAAATCTAATTATTGTTACAATTAATTAAATCCTGTAAATAATTTTTTTGCCTTTTTAATATATAAATATTTACAAAAGTTAAAAAAATCCATTAAATGCCAGAATTGCACGAGTGTAATAATTATGCTACAATGCAGGAAACGGAGGAGTAATATGAGAGCATTATCAATAATTTTATCAATAATTTTAATAGGTACGACTGCTATTGCCGCCCCATTTGAAGCGGATGCAAAAACAAAAAGAATTCCTGCAGGGACTGTATTATCACTTCAATTGCTTTCGCCAATAGATACAAGAACTAACAGTGAAGGTGATTATTTTAATGCGATGCTTTTAACAGAACAAGTATCAGGTACAAGCGTAATACTTCCATCTGGTTCGGTCATTAGAGGCAGTGTAAAAGCAATAACAGCACCAAGGAGCTTCTCAAGAGGAGCGGTCCTGTATTTGGATTTTGACCATGTAGTAACCCCAAGCGGCAGACAGTTACCTTTGGCTATGAGCTTAACAGGCATTACACATTTAACTCCTGATGGCGGAATATATGGTTCATTGGGATATGGAGAGGCTGTAAAAGAAAACTGGGAAAAGACAAAAGAAATAACCGTAAATGCAGTAGATGTAGGTTTATCGGCAGAAGATACAATGCCGGGATTGCAATATTTAACAACCCCGTTTTGTGCAATAGGTGGTGCAATCGGTGGAGCTGGATATTTTATTGGTGATAGTATTGCAGATATGTTTAGAAAAGGTAAAAGTGTTTATCTGAAGCAAGGTCAGGTAATTGGGGTTAAGCTAACTGAACCGGTTGATATTCCTGTATATTAATTAATAAAAGAATTAAAATTATGGAAGGCGTAGATCAAGAATATTTAGACAACCTTAAAATGAAGGTAAAAGAACGTATAAAAGATACTGAGCTCTATCAGTATAAGGGAAGCGTGTCAAAATTATTAGGCTTAACAGTAGAAGTAAAACTTCCGGGACTAAAAATTGGTGATTTATGCTATATAGAAACATATACCGGAGAGAAAAAGCCAGCGGAGGTTGTTGCCTTTAAAGGAGATGTAGCACAATTGCTTTTATTGTA
>CALURS010000008.1 GCA_944323215.1 Candidatus Gastranaerophilales bacterium
AATTACCTTCCGATACTGTAACAACCAGCTCTGCAAGAACCTTTAATCATGTTAACTGCAGCTTCCATAGTAGTTGCATTCAAATCGTTCATCTTAATCTTTGCAATTTCTTCAAGTTGCGCACGAGTGATTTCACCAACTTTTTGCTTGTTAGGAACAGCAGAACCTTTTGCAAGATTAATAGCTTTCTTTATTAAAACAGGAGCCGGTGGTGACTTAGTAACAAAAGTAAAACTTCTGTCTTCATAAACATCAATAACAACAGGGATGATATATCCTGCTTGTGATTCTGTTCTAGCATTGAATTGCTTACAGAAATCCATGATGTTAACACCGTGTTGACCAAGAGCCGGACCTACCGGAGGTGACGGATTGGCTTTTCCTGCTTGTATTTGCAGTTTAATTTTTCCTACTACTTTTTTTGCCATTTTATTTCTCCTTTCGTGGTACGAACGGGGGCAAACCCTTCCACGTTCTGTGTATTATATTTTTTGTATTTGTTTATATTCTAATTCTACTGGTGTTTCTCTGCCAAATACCGATACATTTACTCTTAATTTTGCCTTGTCAGGATATACTTCGGTAATATCACCAACAAAATCTGCAAATGGACCAGAAATAATTCTAATCTTATCTCCTGCCTTAACATCAAGCTCAATCTTTTGAACTTGTGACGTAGAGCGGTGAATAATCTTTTTGATTTCACTTTCCTTTGCAGGGATTGGCTTCTTAGCTGAGCCTACAAATTTCGTTACACCTGCTGTATGTCTTACTACATACCAGCTGTCTTCATCCATTATCATTTCAACCAAGACATAGCCCGGGAAAATCTTTTCATCTTTTTCGTGCTTCTTACCGTTCTTAATTTGTGTTACTGTTTTTTGCGGTACTTCTACACGGAAAATCTTATCTGACATATTCATATATTCTATACGTTTTTCAAGGTTGCTTTTTACCTTGTTCTCATAACCTGAATATGTGTGTACTATATACCAACGCTTTTCATTTTTACGATGGTGTTTATCGCCTTCTGCAGCTTGTTCTTCTTCTACTGCTTCCGGTTCAGCTACATTCATTTCTTGGTCTTTTTCGCTCATTAATTTCCACCTTATATTTTTGATAATACAAAATCAAATAAAATATCTACTACATAGATAAATACTGTGAACACAAATACAATTCCAACTACAAAAACCGTCTCTACGACGACCTGTTGTCTTTCAGGCCAGGTAATTTTGCCCCACTCGGATTTTACGCCCTTAAAATAATTTATTAGACCGCTTGCGGCATTGGTCATATTTCCGTTTTCGCTTGTTTTTGTACCCATTTCTGTTCCTTTTTATTTAAAATTCACGCCCTGAAGGACTCGAACCCTCGACATCCGGTTTTGGAGACCGACGTTCTACCAACTGAACTAAGGACGCTTATGACAGACGAGCCGATTCGTCTGTCTTATTTGCTACTTAGTTTCTTTATGGTTAGTGTGTTTTTTACATGTTGGACAATACTTGCTTAATTCAAGTCTGTCTTTTATGTTCTTTTTGTTCTTAACGGTTGTGTAGTTTCTTTCTTTGCAGTCTTCACATGCTAAAACTACCATTCTGTCATTTTTTCCTTTAATGCCCATTGTTTTATTCCTTTATATTTTTATTTTCTATCTAAAACAGAATGTGATTATCACATTCTGTTTTTATCGGCGTACGTACTTATAGTAATACAAACATATTTTTATTGCAAACATTTACAAAGATTTGTTAAGTGTTGTTAAATGATGCTTCCATTCTGATTTTGGACAGAATAAAAAAACAACCGACAGTTTACTGATTTCTGTCGGTCGTTTTTTTTAACAGGTTGTTATTTTATCCTAACCAATGTAAGAATCTTATTCCTATATATAGTGTTGACATTACTAATGATACAAATGTAACCAATACACCGTATTTCAAATAGTACATAAACTTGATAGGATAACCTTTACCGGCTGCAGTTTCTGAAACAATTACGTTTGCTGCTGCACCAATAATTGTCATGTTTCCGCCAAGGCATGCACCCAATGATAAACACCACCATAGCGGGTGAGTATATGCTGCGCCCATTTGGTTTTGGATTTCTAGTAACATTGGTGCCATTGTTGCTGTGTAAGGAATATTATCAATAATTCCTGACAAGATACCTGAACACCAAATTATTATCATTGATGTTGCGGCTTGTGAACCGTCTGTAACTTTTAAAATCCAGTCAGCCATCAATTTGATACCGCCTGATGCTTCTAAACCGCCAATAATTATGAATAAGCCGATGAAGAAGAATATTGTACTCCATTCAACTTCTTCAAAGATTTTTGCAGGCTTTTCAAATAGTAATAAAAAGCTGGCACCGATCATTGCTGTTACACATGTTTGAATATGAGTTACATCGTGTAATACAAAGCCTACTATTACTAAGAATAATACAATTGCTGATCTCCACATTAAAAACTTATCTGTTATTGTATGAGAGTTATCTATTTCTGCAATTTTTGCCATTTTTTCAGGGGTTGTTACAAGTTGTTTTCTGAATATAAATGCAAGTATTGCAACGTTTACTATTAAAATGTATGCAACAATATCTGTTAATTCTTTTATGAAGTCTAAGAAGGATAAACCTGCGGTACTTCCTATAATGATGTTTGGCGGATCGCCGATTAATGTCGCAGTACCACCGATGTTTGATGCCATAATTTCTGTTATCAAAAACGGTATTGGGTTTATATCCAATTCTTTTGCGATTGCAAATGTTACAGGCATTATTAAGATAACTGTTGTAACGTTATCTAAAAAAGCTGATGTTATTGCTGTAAAAACTGCTAAACTCGCAAAAATCCAAACCGGATGCCCTTTTGTCTTCTTTAGCATTTCATTAGCTAGCCAGTTAAACATGCCGCTTCTGGTTGCTATACTTACTATTATCATCATTGATACAAGTAAGAATATTACGTTAAAGTCAATGTAATTGATAAAGTAATGCGGGTCGATTCCGCCATCTGCTGTTTTTTGGTATTGGCTTAAGAGTCCCAATATTAAAGTTAAACCACCGCCCAGTAGTGCGATGGTAGTTTTGGGAATTCTTTCTGCTGCAATGAAAATATATGCTACAAGCAAAATCGTTGCAGATACCATAACAGCATTGTTTTGTACAAATGTTGTTAAAAATTCCATCGTTTTCTCCTCTTTATTCCACTTCGCTTGTGTAATTTAACTATTTAATTTAATTCTACTATAAACAAAAATTTTTATAATATTATTTTTTAATTTGATTTGACTTGCAAGTTTAACTTTTATTATAATAATTACATTATGACAAAGATTATTAAAGTACAAAAAGGAACAAAAGATATTTTGCCGGAGGATATTTCCCTATGGCAATTTATGGAAGCGACGGCTCTTGATGTTTTTACAAGAGCAGGGTATAAGGAAATCAGGACACCTATTTTTGAGGCTACGGAACTTTTTCAAAGAGGTGTTGGAGATACTACTGATATTGTTAATAAAGAAATGTATACGTTTGAAAAATCAGAGCGTTCATTAACTCTAAGACCGGAAAATACAGCCGGGGTTGTACGTTCTTATATAGAAAACGGCATGCACCGACTTTCTGCACCTGTAAAGCTCTGGTATAAAGGCCCTATGTTTAGGTACGAAAGACCGCAAGCGGGACGACAACGTCAATTCCATCAGGTCGGTGTCGAAATGTTTGGAATTAAAGAACCCGCAGCTGATGCCGAAGCTATTTTATTGGCAATTAACTACCTTAAAGCTCTTGGACTTCCCAACTTATCTGTTGAAATTAATACTTTGGGCTGTTCTGAATGTAGAAAAAATTTTCGTGCTTTGTTAATTGAGACATTAAGACCTTATTATGATGCTTTATGTGACGATTGCAAAGAGCGGTTTGAAAAAAATCCTCTAAGACTTCTTGATTGTAAAGTTGAGTCTTGTAAAGAAATTTTTGCGATGCCGGAAATACAGAAGGTTATTCAGTCTGATTTTACCTGTCCGGATTGCAGTTTACATTTTGAAACTCTAAAGTCTTACTTGGATGCTTTGGGTATTGTTTATAAGGTGAATAAGCAGTTAGTCAGAGGTCTTGATTACTATAACAGGACTGTTTTTGAAATAAAATCAGAAAATCTGGGTTCGCAAAATGCGGTTTGCGGCGGAGGAAGGTATGATACACTTGTCGAAAACCTTGGAGGGGAACCAACTCCTGCTATCGGTTGGGCAATGGGAATGGAGAGACTTGCAAGCTTGCTTAACTACAATTCTGATGACAAACTTGATATTTTTGTTGTGTCAGAAAACAAAACTGAGGCATTGAAACTTGTACAACGCTTTAGAAATCTTAATTATAACGTCGATTTTGATATGGCAGGTAAGAAGTTTACCAAACAGCTTGAAAAAGCCGCTAAATCCGCTCATTTTGCTATTATTCTTGGTGAAGATGAAGTTAATGGTGAATACTTAACTCTTAAAAACTTGGATACATCTAAACAAATTCAGGTACCTCTGTCTAATATTACTGATTTTGAGGAGCATATGTATAAGTTTATAAATACTAATTCTGTTGAATGGAAACAGTCAAAATTGGCTATGTTAGCTTCCGGTTTTGCTGTATCATAATAATATAAAAATTCTATTTTATTCAAGCGAGTTAAAAAATTAACTCGCTTTTTTGTGATTTTTTAATCTGTTTGTAATACCTATATTTACTCATTTATAACCTGATTGTTTTTATAATAATTGTAAACTTTTGTAACAAATTTGTATCAGTTTTGTTATTAAAAAATGAAAATCAGGAATATATATCATGTGGGAACCACGCAAGGACGCAAAAAGTACAAGACAAAATGAAAGGAGTCTTAAAATGTCATTATCAATTGTTACAAACGTTCAATCACTCAAAGTTCAACAAAACTTAACTGCGGCAACTAACACTTTAAATACCGCAATTGAGAGAATGACCACAGGTTACAAAATTAACAGTGCAAAGGATGATGCAGCTGGTTATAGTATTGCATCACAAATGGAGGCAAAATTAAGTTCTTATGATGTTGCTGCAAACAATGCTCAAATAGGTTTGGACATGTTAACAACAACAGAAGAAAATTATTCATTAATAGTTGATCACCTTCAACGTATTAGAGATTTGACCGAGCAAGCTGCTAACGGGACTTACTCTGATGATTCAAGAGCTGCAATAGAAGCCGAAATTACATCAAGGCTTGCTGAAATTGACCGTGTTGCAGGTAGTGCAGAATATAACGGTATGTTGCTTATGGATGGATCATTAGTTGATGACGTTAATATTCAAGTAGGTATTGACGGTTCTGCAAACAGTAAGGTTACACTTGGAGCAACTTTATTTGAATCTGCTACAGCACAAGACCTATTGGGTTCTGATAATGCTGCTTTTGCTAGTGCTTGTACGGCTGCTGATACCGCTGCTGATCAACTTTCATTAATTGATACGGCAATTGATAATATTAGTACAAGGGTTACTAACCTTGGTGCTTCACAAAACAGACTTGAATCGGCTATTGATTCTATTAATGTTACTACTGAAAACTTAACTTCTTCTCTTTCAACTGTTAAGGATGCTGATATTGCTGAAGAATCTACAAGATATTTGCAAGCTCAAATTTTACAGTCTGCTGCTACTACTTTGTTATCTACAGCAAACCAAACTCCTGCAGTTGCGTTGGAATTAATTTAATAGTTTTTGATTTTGGATATGAATACATAAGAGTAGAGTTTTCTCTACTCTTTTTTTTATTATTTTGTTGACTTGATTTTTTAGTGTGTTTACCTTAACATTAACATATGGATGGCGACATGGCCAAGTGGTAAGGCAGGAGCCTGCAAAGCTCTTATCCCCCAGTTCGAATCTGGGTGTCGCCTTTTTTTATTGTTTACCCTTTGTAAAGATTTGTAACAATATTGTTCGTTGTTTGTTATTAACTATAAAGAATCGGGAATATATAACATGTAGGACCTGTGCAAGGCTGCACTACAAAATATGGAGAACCTAACATGTCTATATCAATTGTTACAAACGTACAATCCCTAAAAGTTCAACAGAATTTAACATCAGCGACTAAGACCTTAAATACTGCTATTGAGCGAATGACTACCGGTTACAAGATTAACAGTGCGAAAGATGATGCGGCTGGTTATAGTATTGCTGCTCAGATGGATGCTAAATTAAGTTCTTATGATGTGGCTGCTAATAATGCGCAAATCGGATTAGATATGTTGACCACGACAGAAGAAAACTATAGCTTAATTAACGAGCATTTACAACGTATCAGAGATTTGACCGAACAAGCAGCAAACGGAACTTATTCTGATGATTCAAGAGCTGCAATTGAGGCTGAAATTACATCAAGACTTGCTGAAATTGATCGTATTGCTGCAAGTGCCGAGTATAATGGTATGGCTTTAATGGATGGTACAACTGGGAATGTTAATATTCAAGTTGGTATTGACGGGTCTTCTAATAGTAAAGTTACATTAAATGCTGATTTATTTGATTCTGCTACGGCACAATCTCTAGTTGGTGTTGCTAATGCTACTTTTGCAGCTGATTGCTCTGCGGCTGATTCTGCTGCTGATCAGTTATCACTCTTAGATGCGGCTATTGATAATATTAGTACTAGGGTTACAAGTCTTGGTGCTTCTCAAAACCGTTTAGAGTCTGCTATTGATTCTATTTCAGTTACTACTGAAAACTTAACTTCTTCATTATCAACCGTTAAAGATGCTGATATTGCTGAAGAATCTACTCGTTATTTGCAAGCACAAATACTACAATCTGCGGCTACTACGTTGTTATCTACTGCTAACCAAACTCCATCAATTGCTTTACAATTGATTTAGTTGCAGAGTTTATAAAAGTTTATCCGACCGGTCCTGAGTTTTCAGCTAACTCCGGTCGGATTTCCTTTTAGTAGTTTTTATTACTCAGCTCTTTGTTTATTATATCTCTTATTTGGTTATAGTTTGAGGGATATTTAATTGTTATTCCTTCTTCAGATAGTTTGTAATAAAGTTTAGTATTTTTATCGTTTGGAGAAAGAAGTATTTCGTTGGCAATTTCTTTGTTGGCTGGAATAATTAAACCACATTTACTTAGTTTTTTTATGTTCTTATTGTTGGATAAATATTTTATAAAGTTCAGTGCTTCTTGTGGGTGTTTTGATGTATTTGAAATGCCCCATCCTGTTGCATCGATTGGTACTTTGCTTCCGTTTTCCCCATGAGGAAAATTTTGTATATCCCATTCAAATTTTGCCAGCTCTTTTATTTTTGGCTCCATCCATTTACCGGATAGATAAAAGGCTATTTTTTCATTTATAAAAAATTCCGCACCGGTTGATTTTCCTATTTCATATGCTTCAGGGCTATAATGATATTTTGTTTGAAAATCAGTATATAACTCCCAGCCTTGGGTATCTTTAAGTTCATTTATATCGCTTGGGATGTTTTCACCATCAATGCTTAAAATAAATGGATATAGGTAATATATATCATTTTCTAGTAATATTGAATATTTATTATTGTATTTCAGCTTTTTGCTAATTTCTTTTAAATCATCTATGCTCCAACTATCTTTCGGCATTTGAATCCCGTATCTTTTTAACATTGTTTTATTAATATATATAACAAGCATTGAAATATCTCTTGGAACAGCTTTTAATTCATTATTCTTTGATAAGACTGAAATTGCATTTTTAAAATATTTTTTTTCATAATCAGATTTATTGATTGGTAATAGGTAGTCTCCGTATTTCTCTATATTTTGATTATTTATTAAAACTATATCCGGAGCGTTGTGTGATGCAATGAGTAAATGCAATTTTTTATAATAATTTTCTGGAATATGAATTAAGTTTATTTTTATATTTGGATTTTCATTTTCATATTCTCTAATAATATTTTTTATTATATTTATTTCTGTTTGTGTTCCCCAACTTGAAAAACTTAGTTCAATTTCATTAGGATTACTGGTTTTGTTAATTATGCTACACCCGCTCATTATTATTGGAATAATGAGTAACAACAGATATTTTTTTATCATAGTGCAAGAACCATTTTAATATCTTTATCGGATACGTCAATCACAAATTTTTCTTTATCAGCTCTGACGATATACCTTGTTTCTCCTGTTTCTGTTTCTTCCGCTTTTCTTGCTGTTATACTTTGGGGTTCTATGCCTGATTCAAATGTATATAGTTTTTTGATTTCACCATTTTTTATACCAATGAGTTTTACTTGATTATCATATTTGGTAATATGTAAATCGGTTGAAAAATCTATGTTACAAGATGCTAAGATTTCTGCATCTTCTGTATTTAAATCGTTTGAATCTTTTTTGATATCTGAAGAACTATTAAATTCTTTTGTTTCTGCTTCTTCTTCGGTATTATCTATAACTATTGGTTGGTGATTATCAAGATTTAATTCCGTTGAATCAGAGGATTCTGAGGTTTGTTCTTTATTATCACTTTCAAAATCTACACCTAAAGCTTTAAATTGTGCTTCTATATCATTCATTGAGGTAAACACTGTTGTAGAAAATTGGTCATCGCCTCTTTTGCTGGTGCTTTCAGGTTGTATTAATTTGAATTCTGATAAAATATTATCTTCTTGTTCTTTATTTTGCTTTTCATTATTTATTATTTCCATTTCTTTTGCAATTGCTCTATCAATATCTTCTGTGCTAGGAGCTTTATCTGATTCATTATTGTCCTTTGCAAAAGAAAATTCTTTAAATATTTCGTCATTTGAAAAATCTACATTTGCTAAGTCCGGATAGACATTATTATCTAGAACTACAAGTTCATCAGGATTTGCAACATCTTGCGGTTTTATCAAAGTAAAGGCAAAATCTTTTTCATTTTCATAGTATTGAATATTTTCTTCATCTTCTTTTTCTTTCCTCATTTGTGCTTCTAATATTGCATCTTCCGAGATTTCATAAGCGGTTGTTGCCGAAAATAATACATTAATATCTATATCGTTAAATTTGATATCCCTTCTTTCTATTATTGCGTTAATAGCTTCATCACTTAACAATGGATATTTTTTATCAAACTCTTCTACCGTTAGTTTTTTTGTACTATGTTTTGTGTCGATTTGTTTTTGTTTGGTTTGTTCCATTATTTCAGGGGTAAAATCTGTTTGTAAACGTGCTTGTAGAGCGGCAACATCTTCATCTGAAAATTCCATGTTTTGTGTTGCTATTACGTCATCTATCAGTTCATCTATAGGACTATCATTGAGTGCTTCTGGGGTATCTGTTGTTAATTCGTTATTGTTTATTGGAGTGGCTTCATTTGATATTTTATCGGTTTCTTCAGTAGTTTCATTATTTTGTATATTTTCATCATCATCATCTTTTTCTGATGTTTCATTATTGTCTTGGTCAACAAATGATTCTAAAAAATTATCTATATCATCGTCTTCCGAATTTATAGCTTCCTGAGTATCGTTAGCTAAATTTGAGTCATCAGATGTACTTTTGATGGGACCTGAATAAATTTCGTCCAAATCTATTACAGCATTTTCTTGTTCATTCGAGGGCGAATCAGTTAGTTCTTTATTCTCTTTTGTTAGATTCCCTGTTTGATAATCATAATTTATACCATAATTCTCAGAATTCTTAGAATTCTTAGAAGGCTTTGTGCTGCTTTTTGTTTGATTTTTTTTATTTGATTGCTTAGTTTTATTTTTTTCTTTTTTATTGTTATCCCCGTCGATTGTTATACCCATATCTCCGCATAATTCTTGAATTTTATCTTTTCCTTTTATATATAAAAGTACAACGACTAATATAACTGCAAAGGTTCCAATTAAAAGAGATAGAATTTCACTTGAGTGATCTCTTCGTTTTTGTTGCGGTATTGTTTGTTGTGTTTGCGTTGTTTGAGATGAAAGAGGCTCATTTACTTCAATATTACTAATAGGCTCTTGTTGTTGGGGAGTATTTATTGCTTCATCATCACTATCTGCATTTGCATCATTTTCATAGATATCAGTTATTTCACCGTTTTCTTCTGCTTTTTTAGGTTGCTCATATTGTTCTTGTTCAACTATTGGTCTTTGTGGAATGACAGTATCGGAAGCCATTTCGTTTGTTTCTTCATAAACTTTACTTTCCGCCTTTACTACAGCATTAGATTTCAGCTTTATTGATATTTTTGTATATGATTCGCCACCCGTTGATGAGGTTAAGGTTACTACTTTTACAAAATCAATTTTTTTACTATTTGGAGTAAATATTTTTTTGCTGCCTTTACCTATGTTCGGTAGTATTATGTTATAATATCCGCCTGCTTTAGTTGCTTTTATTTGACCTTGATAATTCTTTTCTGTTATTATCGTTGCTGTTATTTCGTCATCTGTTTCGCTGAATTGTATATCTACTATGTTATTGTCAAAGCTTGTTGCAAAAGCTGTTGAGAAGCTTAATATTGTTGCTAATGTTAATGTATAAAATCTCTTCTTTAAGCCACTATTCATAGTCTTATTCTAGCACAAAATTTTTTAATTGTGTATATTTGTAAAGATTTTATATCTTGATGAAATTATAAAAAATATATATACTTATTAAATATATATAACGATGGAGGATTATTATGTCATCAGTTAATAGTAACCAATTTGCACAGATGTTTAAGGAAGTTTTTGGTGCTGCAAAAATTACCAAGACCGAAGCGAATGCTCAAGGTCTGGATGTTTCAAAAGTAGAGGATGCTACTATTAGTGCTCAAATTGCATTTGAGGATAAAGATATGCAGGAGTATGTTATTGCACAGTATAATGCTGATCTTGAATCTTTAGATGAAGTTCCTGAAGATGAAGAAGAAATTAAGCCTGCTCAAGAGGGCTCGAAGGCTGATGCGTAAAATTTAATTTCACATTTTTGTATTAAATTCCCGTATCTTTGATAGGGGAATTTGTGCTGTTTATTTTATCCTAAATTCCCCGCTTGCGAGTGGTATATTTAGGTTTTGGGGATTGTATATCTGCATAATGTATCTTCCGGGTTCGTAAAGTATAAAATAATCTGTTTGATAAAAAAACTCGTCTTTCATTAATCGGTAATCTTTTACCCTAACCATTTCATACCCGCCGCGTTGAATTGAATCCCCCTGTTTGAATACTTGTATCCTTATATAATCGTTTTCAAGAGGTTTTTTTGAGAAAAATAAGTAATATATTTTTTCTCCACTATTAAATTCTGAAACCGGATTTAATACCGTTTCTTCTGTTATTGGGCGGTTATTAAAACATATAAAGGCTTGTTGCTTTACACAACCACTTAATAATATTATGCTTATGATTGCCGGAATTACTATATTCTTTATTTTCATTATTGCTCTAGTTGCTTAATTTTTGTATCTATTGTTTCAAGCATTCTTTCATCATCTTCAAAACCCTTGTATAGAGTATAATTCTCTATTGCATTAAATTTATCACCTAAGTTTTCGTATGCTTGACCTAAAGCATAATATGAATATGGATAATCCGGTGTTAATTTTATTACTGTTTCAAAGCATTTTATACTGTCTTTATTTCTGTTGAGCTTTGAATAAACCAATCCTAAATTAAACCAGCCATTCGCAAATCCTGGATTTGCCTCAACCGAATGCTCGTAAAATAATGCGGCTTTTTCTTCATCACCAAGTAAGTTATAAATATTACCAATTTTTAACATTGTTTCGCTATCAGTTGGCTTCATTATAGTTGCTTTTGTATAATAATCTATTGCTTCATGATATTTCCCTGCTTGGTAATATTCATTTCCTTTTTTTATTATATCCGTATAGGTTAATGTTTTATTATCTCCGGTAGTGTTTGGTTTAGTTTCTGTTTTTACAGCTGGAGAGGTTGTTGATGTTTTGTTTATATTAGATTTATTATTTGCAGTTTGTACAGTTTTTGTTTCAACTTGTTTTTCGTCTTCTTTTACCTGACTTGCTTCAAATTCTTTATAAGCCTTATAGTAATCAGTGTTATCCGGTTCTTTTTCAAGAGCGAGTTTGTAGTTTTCAAGTGCAAGCTCAGGTAGTCCCATTAATTGAGAAGCTTCTGCTATTCCAAAATATGCTGATCCTTCTTCAGGGCTGTTTCTTAGTGCATCTTTAAAGTAGAGTGTTGCTTGGGCATAATCCATACGTTCTAATAGGTAGTAGCCATATGAAATTTGTGCAGATACTAAATTCTTGGCTATTCTATCGTTATCTTTTACAAGTAATAGATCTTTGTATAGGTCTATTGCTGCAGGATAGTTTTTTTCTGCGTGTAATACTAAGGCCTTATTTGCTTTTACGTCAAAATCATCAGGAGTGCTTTGAAGGACTAAATCATAGTATTTTAAGGCGTTAGAGTAGTCTTTGTTCTCGTGATAGTATCTGGCAAGTAGTTTTTGAGTTTCTACATTTGACGGATCTTTTAAGTATGATTTTTCAAGATTTAACAGGGCAAGAGCATCCTTTCCGCTATCCTTGTATACTATTCCCAAATTTTTATACGCAGCCGCATCTTCTGGATAGGCCTCAATGTATTCTTTATATGCTGTTATTGCATCTTCATAATTCCCCATATTGCCCAGTAAGTTTGCGTAATCAAATTTTAAACCTGCAAGTTTTGGGTTTAATTCAAAGGTCTTATTAAATGCCGCAAGTGCATTTTCTTTTTCATCAAGATTTTGGTAGGATAATGCCAGGTTCGCCCAGGCTACAGTGTTTTTATCATCTAGTTCTACTGCCTTTTTTAGCATTGGAACGGCACTTTCATATTTTTTTGTATTATATAGTGCCAAACCATATCTAAAATAGTCTTTAAAATTTGACGGATAGTTTTTATATAAGTTGTTATAAATATCGCAGGCACTTTCATAATCTTTTATGGCAAGGTATGAGTTTGCCAAGTTTTCATTTGCTTCCAAGTGTTCAGGATAAGCTGATAGAAATGTATTGTAATAATCTATAGCTGCTTTATAATCTTTTGAGATGTATTTTACATTCGCAAGATTTAAGTAATTGTATTTATAACTTGGAAATATTTGAGTTCCTTTATAGTATGATTCAAATGCTGCATCGTAGTTCTGAAGACTCTGTTGGAGACTGCCTATACTAATATATATGAATGCATCATTAGGTTGCAATTTTAAGGCTTTATTATATGCATTTAGTGCCGCGTTATAGTCTCCTGTTTCAGCGTATAAACCTGCTACTTTTGTATATAGCATTGCATCATCGCCATTAATCTCTAAGGCTTTATTTATTATATTTATTGCCTGTGAATAATTATGTTTATATTCGTAGCTACAAGCTTCTTGGTATAAATCGTGCGCTTCTTTGCTCATTTTTGCATCAACACTAAGGGTGGTGGTTCCCAATAGGAGTATTAATGCGATCGCGTAGTTAATATATTTCATAATTATCCTCTTATTATTCTTCTATTTTTGTTTTTTTGAATAGCCCTTTTACACCGTTTATTATATTTTTTCCGGTATTGACTATTTCATCCACGGCTTTTATCTTTTCGCCTTCACTTGTTTCTATTTTATCAAATAATCCTGCGTTATTCTTTATTTCTTCAAGTGTTCTTTGTTGTATGTATGAGTTTGCATTATCAATATCACTTTGAACAACAAGCCATTTGAAGGATTTTACCAAAGATAAAGGTTTTGCGACATCTCCTCTTGCTATTACTTGGAATTTTGTTGCATTGTAATCCGAGTAATCTTGACTAAAGTGAGGGATTGCATCCATTTCTTCTTGGGTTATTGTCTCACAGAATAAGCTATATAAGCCTAATGTAGCTATACTCATTATTGATGAACCTGTTTGTGTTTGAATCATATTTACAGGGTTTAACATTGCTATTGGTCCAAGCATATCAGATATTGTAGATGCAAGACGACCTCTTATTTGTAAATCTGTATAATTCTTTAAAATATCAAATGTTCCTTCTATATTTAAACACATTATTTCACCCAATGAGGTTATAGGACTTATTTGGGCTACTCCGTTTTTAAGTAATATAGTTCCTTTTAACTCGTCATACTTTGAAGTATTTACCGATAATAAGTCATTAATAATTTTTCCTATTGAGGTTTGGAAAAATTCAGAATTCCTTATGTTTTCTGCCAAAATTAAGTTCTCTAAACGTCCAAAAGGTCCCAGTTGTCCGTTTATCATTGTAAAGTCTACATTACCGTTTAATGACTTCATTTGTTCTTCATAGGTGCTTCCTTTTAAAGAAACATTTGCATTAAAACTTGCAGTCCCTGTTAATGTGTCTTTCATGTTTGCTAAGCCTAAAAGTGATTTTTCTACATTGAATCCTGTCCCTGATACATTTACTTTTAGTAATGTGGTTAGAAGATTCATTGAAGCATTACCTCTAACTGTTCCTTCAAAGGCTTTTGCAATTATATCGTTAACATACAATATATTGTTCTTCATTAATAATTTGCATATAATACCTGTTGCATCAATCCCGCCTGTTTTTAAATGTTTGATATTTACATTTCCGTTTAATATTTCTACAGGTATATCAGCTTGTTTCGCTGCCGTATTATTTGCTACACCGGTTTGCGGTACAAGTTTTAGCGCTGATTCTGATACTTTCATCACTTTGTCTAAATCTATATAATCAGAATTAACATCTAGATCCGTTATTATAATATTTGATGATGGTGTTAAATTTATGTTTGAATTTACTCCGATTATAGAGTCATTTAGGTTTAACTCATTGGCTTTTACGTTTAGCGTATACCCTTTAAAATCAAATATTACATTTTTTACTTTTGTATATAGAGAAGGAAGATTTATATTTTTTATCTCGAATTTTCCTTTTAATCTTGGAGAAGACAATGCCCCATAAGAGAATAAGTGTCCGCCAAAAGTAAAACTTGAGTCTTTCAATCCTTCAATACTACCCGCTAGATCTCCGTTTGTTTTGATTTTTAGAAGATTTATATGAGGTGTAGAATTTAAACCTGTTAT
Organism: Candidatus Gastranaerophilales bacterium; assembly: GCA_944323215.1. Lineage (GTDB taxonomy): Bacteria > Cyanobacteriota > Vampirovibrionia > Gastranaerophilales > Gastranaerophilaceae > CALUTH01. Next base: position 15,059 of record CALURS010000008.1, read on the forward strand.
TGTTCCTGATAATTCAACAACATCATTGTATTTTGTTATTGTTTTTTCGGGATTTTTTTCATCAGGTACTATTGTTTTTATGTAGACTCCTGAATCGTGAATTTTTATTCTGTCTTGTTTAAAGTCTATCGTTGATTTTATAGTTGTATTTTTACCTGATAGTAAGTTTAAATGGATTGGTGTTAAATAATTCTTACTATCTGTATCAATGTTTAAATCAAGCGTTTGCTTTTTACTATCACCATTAATTGTTGCAATAATTGGTATGGTCCCTTTTGCGTCTATAAAGTTTGCCGCAGCACTTCCTAAAAGTTGCTTGATACCTCCGGTTATTAATTTCCCGTCAGCTTTTATATCAAATTTCGGGTTTGTAGAATAGTTTTTAACTGTGCCGGATATTGTGATTTCTGAATTGTTATTTATTCTTAAGACTGAAGGGTTGATAGTTACGTCTTTTTCTGAAATATCAATAGTTGCTGTATCATTTGTTATTATTGATGTAGACTGTGGTATTGTTACCTTAAAGTTCTTGTTTGTTATATTTCCAGTGATATTTTTCAAGTCGCTTGTAAACTTACCTTCAAACAAACTGTTGGTAAGTTTTATATTACTTGAATTTTCATACATTGTAAGATCTTTTATGCCGATTAACATATTGCTTATAGCATTTTTTAGAGCGCCTTTTATTGTTATGTTTGCGTATAAATTTCCGCTTGCTATGTTTAATGATCTTTTTATTTCTGCAGGTGCAAATGATTTAAACAGAGGTGATAATGGTAATTTCTCAAGGTAAATCGTTATATCTGCAATTGATTTTTCATTTATAGAACCGTTGATTTTTATATCAGAGCCGTTAATTTTTGCACCTGTGTCTTTGATTTGTAGAAGGTTATTACTTAAATCTATTAAAGAGTTAAAATTCATAAAATTAAGGTTGTATTTTTTGTTTACAATTCCTGCATCTTTTATGATTATTTGTCCACTTGATTTTAGAGTCTTAAAATTAGTTCTAAAGGCTGTATCTGCTTGAACGTAACCATATCCTGCAAATAAATTTAAATCATTTTTTATTTGTAGAGTATTTAGTAGGGCTTTAGTTAAGATTATGATGTCATTAAAATATATTTTATCACTTTTAATAACTAAATCTGCAAATTTAGATTTTCCGTAATTAACTATGCCTTGAATATTAATTGATTGCTTATCTTTGATTACGAGGTTGGTATCGATATTAGCCTTTGTACCTCTTGTTTTAAGGTGTAAGTATGACTTAGGAAGTTGAATCCCTGATAAATTCATAGTCATATTATCTATATTGAGGAAACCGTAAGTCTTTATAGTGTTATTACGTTCACGAACCTTCATATCCATTGTTAGATTAGCTTTTGGTGTATAATCTCTGTAAACAAGTACAGGATTTATAAACGGAATATCGATAATTTCTTGCGGATCATCTTCCTTATCAAGTTTTGTTCCTTGCGGGATGAAACAGTCCAAATTGATGTTTGCTAGAATCGTTGCTTCATTATCACTCATTAATTTTGAGTTGGTTTCTACTTTAAAAGCTTTCCCATTATAACCGAGTATCAGGTTTTCACCTTCAAGAGATAGTGTATGCTTTGATTTTAAGTCATTTATTTTTGCTTGATAATTATTTATTTTAATTTTTGGAATGTTTATTCTTATAGGTAAAGGCATTTTAGATGCGCTGCTTTCAGCCTGTGCATCCGCTTGTAATAATTTTTGCTCGATTGTGTCGTCTCCGTCATTAAGGATTGATTCTATTAATGTGATAATTTTAAACTGTTTGCTGTTTTGAATTTCTAAATTTATTACAGGAGAATCTATTTCTGCACAGGATACTTTAACGCATAAAACCAAAAGGTGTGGTAGTGAAATCCTTGTTTTGATTTTATTAGCACTTGTGAGTAATGATCCATCAGGTAGTTTTACTGAAAGGTTTTCAGCTTGAATGCCTGCACCAAGTAGTGGAGTGGTGATTATTTTTGCGTTTTCAAAATTTATATCCAACTTAGCATAAGTTTGCGCAAGTTTTTTAAGCTCCGGGGTGTATTTATTCAAATCAATTGCGTTTGGCAGCACAAATAAGAAACATAGATACAGAATAAAAATTAATATCCCCAAAATAATACCAAGCCATTTAAAAAAAGTTTTCATAATCACCTCGTTATAACGTTTTATATAAGAGGATGGTAGCACAAAAACGCTATCTCGGCAAGACTCCAAATTTACTTATATAAGGCTTTGAAAACGCTGCTATAACTTGATTACAGCTCAAGATAAAGCGCTTTATTTAAAATTCGGTCATTTCGGAAGTAGCTTTCATAAAAAATTGCTTTTTTTATTCGGTCATACCAATCGTCATAGGTGTCTTTGTAGTCTGAAATATTTTTGTTTATATAATGAATTGTTATAACTCCTTTGTGACCTTTTGCTGCTCTTAAAATTTCGCATTGCGGTACAAGCTGTTTGTAGCTGTTTGTACACCGCATTGCTATAGCATCATTTGTGGTATTTTTTATTATAGTGTATTTCCCTGTCGGATTTTGACGGTAGTTTAATTCAATAACATTGCCTAAAAGCATTCTTGCTGTATTTATATAATTATTGTATGCGTGAATAATTACAGTTTTACTCCATTTTTTTGTTGTTTCACCTTTTAGAGTATATTGAGCAATGCTTTCGTGTGTTGTTTGCCTATAATAGACAGGTTCCCATAGCTCCCCGTCAGGGTATTTTATAATTACTGTTTCATAAGCATAGGCTATGCCGGCTGCTAGCATTATTAGTATTGTCAGGCTACATAAAAGGACTTTTTTCATCTGCCATTACTCCTTTTATTCCTGTAATTTGTTCCAATTTTTCTTTTATTAGTACTTCACTTTCAAAGTGACCTATGTCAATAACAACTTTGTTTGTTTCACAGACTGTATGATATTTTAAATCCCCTGTTATAAAACAATCAGTCTCGGTTCCTTCCAGAAATTCACTGCCAGAACCGGCACAAAACCCTATAACTTTTACTTCGTTTACGTTTTTATTATTTACATATCTTAGTTTGGGTGAAATTAATTTTAATTTTGATATTAAATCGTTTAATAACATTGGATGTTCTAATTCAACTATTCTAACAAAATCATTTTCTTTTTTTGTTGGTTTAAGACCCAATTTTTCAATTAGTGTATCAGTAGTTCCACCATCTGCTTTATCTAAGTTGGTATGAGCACAGTACATTTGTATATCTCTATATTTTAGTGGAACAGAAAACAGTGGGTGATGTGATATTATTAAATCACAATTATTTTCTTTTGCTTGATTATATACACTTTCCGTAATTGTCAGTGCATACATAATTTTATTTATTTCTAAATTATTGTGCTCAATAATCCAGCCGCTGCAATCCCAAGGTTCCTGTATTTCGTTAGGTGCAAACGCTTCCAGCTTCAATATTAGTTCCTGTTTGTTCAAATACCTTCTCCAAAATCGATTTTGCAATTATTTCTTTAGGTGCACGTTCAATAAATTTTTTATTTAGGTTTCTGTCTACTATATAAACCTCATTGTAGTCACTTCCAAACCCTGAATTTTGTTTTGATATATCGTTTGCTATAATGTAGTCGCAACCTTTATTTTTGATTTTTTTCTCGGCATTTTCCAATAGGTTTTCGCTTTCTGCCGAAAATCCTACTATTATTGGTGTGTTGTTTTGTCTTATGCTGCATATAGTTTTTAATATGTCAGGATTTTTAACAAGTTCTATATTCCAACTGTCAGCATCTGTCTTTTTGACTTTTTGTTGGTTATAATTTTTGATTTTCCAATCAGCTACGGCAGCTGCCATTATTATACAGTCATTTGTATCCATTTCTGATTTTACAGCGTTTAGCATTTCTTCTGCTGATTGGACAACAATATTTTTGTAACGGCCATTAGACTTAAATGTTGATACTAAAGTTACATCTGCTCCCATTTTCTCAGCACAATTTGCAAGTGCTAAACCCATTTTCCCCGAGGAAAAATTTGAAATGTATCTTACCGGATCTATTTTTTCAACAGTTCCACCTGCAGTAATTAAAATTTTTTTACCTGATAACGGCTTTATTGGATTTAAAAGCTCAAGCGTTTTTAAATAAATTGTATTTAAGTCAGCTAAGCGTCCTGTTCCTTCCGCTCCGCAAGCAAGGTAACCTGTTTCAGGTTCTACAAAGTTATATCCTTTACTCTTTAATTTTGAAATATTTTCTTGTGTAATTGAATTGTTATACATATTACAATTCATTGCAGGTGCTATTAAAAGAGGTTTTGTATAAGCAAGAGCAAGAGACGTGAGCAGGTTATCACAGATTCCGTTTGCAATTTTTGCTATTGTGTTTGCTGTTGCGGGGGCTATGACAAAAATATCGCTCCAATCACATAATGAGATATGTTCTGGGCTATAGTTTGATGTATCAAAATTGTTTATATAAACTTTATTAGAAGTTAAGGTTTGTACAGTAAGCGGTGTCACAAATTCCAGTGCGTTGTTTGTTAAAACCGCCTTTACTTCTGCTCCTGCACGTTTGTACATTCTTATTAATTCAAGAGACTTGTAGGCAGCAATACCGCCTGTTATTCCAATTAAGATTTTTTTGCCGCTTAAGTTCATTGTTCTATTTTCCCTGTTGAATTATATCATGTCAATTTTATTTCTTCAATTAATCTTATATTTGTTGGGTTTTCTGCTCTTAATAATTCTTTATATTGTATTTTAAACAATTTTTTTTGGTGCCATACTTTTGAGTATGAAAGTCTATCATATAGATTGGAATTTTAAAGTTTCTCCGACAAAAGACAAAAATTCAAATATATCTTTTCAATCAATGAAACCTTCTCAGTTTATAGGTTTTGATTATGCTTGCGTGCGAAAGTTTAAGGCTCCGGTTGAAAAATTTAATATAACTGAAGACTTGTACAAATGGGCAGATAACATCATAAAAAAAATTCTCAACAGAAATTTTGATGGAAGACAGCAGACGACTCTATTTCAGCGTAAGTCAATGTTAAATGAGTGGAGCAAGTATATAACAGAAGAAAACCAAGCAATAAATCCTGCTTTAGCTTTAATAATATTGAGTTCTATTGTCAAAGATTTAAAAACTAACAATGATAAGTTACCTCCGGTTCTGAATAAAAGAGTTTTAGCTGATTCAATTTCTGATTTGAATATAATTTTAACGAGTAATAAGGATACATCGTTTGATTTTGCGAAACTTTATTCTGCAAGAGCAAATAACTTATATAAATCAGAAATTGACAATTCTGAACTAATATCTTCCGGCTGGATTAAAATTCCGTCTTTAGCTCACGATAGAGAAAATTTTTCATCTAACGTAGATAAATTAAAGGCGTTTTCTGCAGATTCTTGGTGTACAAAATCGTTTAATGCAGAGCCATATTTGTCCAGAGGCGATTTCCATATCTTTTTTTATAACGGCATACCGAGGATTGGTTTAAGGTTTGATAAAGACAAACTGGTAGAAATTCAAAATGAAAAAAATAATAATATTATTTCTTTAAAGTATTTTGATATTCTAAAATCTTATATTGATAAGAATTCATTTAATATGAATTCTCTTTTAAAAGAAAAGGTAGTTGATGCGAATAAAAAGAAAAAGCTTGTTACCAATATTTGTTATGAGATTGGGACATCGGTTATTAAAGATAATAATGTTTATAAAATTATGGATTATTTGGGTTTTGAACCCAAATATCTTGATGATGGCACAATAAGTATTAAAAAATACAATTTTTTAAATATTGGATTTAATATGTCGTTTGAAGATATGGGGATAAATGAAAATAAACTTTTTGTACAGATATCTGAAATTCGTGAAAATGCAGTGTTTATAGGTATGGGGGTAACTAATTTGGGCTCTTTGAGGAAAATCCTCGGCAACGCAAATTTTGAAACTTCTTCTGTAATGACATTAGGAAATTTAGAAGAAATTAATGGTTTTGCTAATTTTGCTAATTCAATGGTTAATTCTTTAGGGGGCTTAAAAAAAATTGGAAGTTGGGCCGATTTTGAAAATTCTATTTTAGAAGATACAGGAATGCTTGAGTCTATTGGGAAAGATGCTTATTTTAATAATTCTAAAATAAAAAAGGTTAGTGCATTAAGGCATATTGGCGGGATTGCAGATATTTCAAACACTGAACTGTCAAAAAATTTGTTTAAAAATATTTTTGTCAGAGGAGGCATTATAAACTATTAGAAAAATAAAGAACAGTTTTTATAAAAACTGTTCTTTAAAATTTTATTTTTCATACTCTGCTAATTGTTTATAAAGTTCTTTTTCTTTTTCAGATATGTTTTCAGGTAAAACGATTTTTATTTTTATATTCAAATCGCCAAAGCTTCCGTCCTTAGGTAGTCCCAACTTTTTAAGTCTTAAGGTCTTTCCAGACGATACGTTAGCAGGAATTTTAATATTTATTTTTCCATGCAATGTTTCAATTTCTTTTTGCCCACCAAGAACGGCAATAGGTGGTGTGATTCCGACTTCTTTAGTTAAGTCGGCACCGTCTATTAAGTATTCATTATCTTTTAGATGGACAATTAAATATAAATCACCTTTTTGACCGTAAGCATCAGTTTTACCTTCACCTTTTAATCTTATTTTTTGCCCGTCTTTAACACCTTTAGGAATTTTAACTTTGACTGATTTAGGTGTTGAAACAATACCGGTTCCGCCACAATGACTACAGTATCCTGTACCGTTACATTGAGTGCATTTATCCATTTGTGTAAAGGATATATTTATGGCTCCGCCGTCAAAGATTTCTTTAGCTGTCAGATTTATATTCTTTGTTATATCTAAGTCTTCGGTTGCAGTTTTTTTTGTTTGTCTTCTGCCTGTACTTTGTGAAGTAAATCCGGCATTATTATAGCCGCCGAAATCTGCTCCGGTGAAGTCAAAACCAGAAAATCCCCTGCTTGAGCGCCTTCCTGTTGATGATGAAGCTTGGGTTGCTCCCATCATATCGCCAAACAATGAGCTAAAGAAATCTGAAAATCCACCGGATCCTCCAAATTCAAATGTTTGTGCTCCGCCATTATTGAAATTAAAGCTAAAGTTTTCAAATCCCGGAGGTGGCGTATATTCAGCTCCGCCTTGCCAGTTTGAACCTAAACTATCATACCTGCTTCGTTTATTTTTATCGGATAATACTTCGTAAGCTTCATTTATATCTTTAAATTTTGCTTCAGCTTCTTTTGTTTTATTTACATCAGGGTGATATTTCCTTGCAAGTTTTCTGTATGCTGATTTTATTTCTGATGCGGTTGCATCACGTTTTATTCCTAATATTTCGTAATAATCTTTGTATTTCATAACTATCTCCAATATTCATGTTAATACAAAAATTATGTAACCAGCGTATTATTAATATTTTTTTAACTATCATCATCATAGATTTTGTAAATTTTTGTAAAGATTTTAAGTTAAAG
>CALURS010000009.1 GCA_944323215.1 Candidatus Gastranaerophilales bacterium
CGTTTATCGCTGACGAGAAAGACAATCCCGCCTTCTCCGAATTTAACAAAGCCCGCAACAGGGCTTTTTTTTTTTGCGGGATAAGAACCCTCCAAGCGGAGCTTGGATCAGGTTCGAGCGCGAGGCAGCAGAGAGCGGAGTGCTTTTGCGATACACCTTAGTGTTGAGCAAAACACGTAGACTCGTTTATCGCTGACGAGAAAGACAATCCCGCCTTCTCCGAATTTAACAAAGCCCGTGATAGGGCTTTTTTTATAAGGGATGAGAACCCTCCAAGTGTATTTTAATCTCCGATTTGTATAATAAGCTATCAACTGTCGGTTGGGCATACTTGCCCAACAATACTAAATTATAAAGCTCGGAAGTTCCTTGGTATAGTATTCTTAAATGTCCCCAATCGGACTAAATTAGTAAAAGCCCTATTGATTGTTGGGCTATAAGCCCAACCTACAAACTACATACCGAATAAATATATTAGAGAACTTTACCCTTATAATGGCTTTTATACATTACATGTAGCTGCATCATTCTGTCATAGAACTGCAAATCTTTCATCGTAGACTTTTCAATAATAGAATGTATTGATTTTATTAGCTCTTCTCGTGATTTTTCAACAAAAGTAAATGTGTAAAAATCCTTAAGCTCTACATTTAAAATTTCAACAAATTTATTAACATTTTCTGGTTTTGGATACTGAGTGCCTTTTTCTATTCTTGAAATTGTAGAGACCTCTAAATTAACAAGCTCTGCAAGCTCGGCTTGAGTCAAACCACGCATTTTTCTAATTTGTTGCAATCTTTTCCCAAATATCTTTGTTACGTCAACCATATATTTATTTTAAGATTATATATAGGATAATAAAATGCTCTAATACGCTTAATACTGTCTAATATTTTGAGCGTATAAAAGCAATTTTTTATCAGAAATATTAAGTATTATTAACAATTGTAAACCTATGAAACTTAATATATATAGGCTTTTGTATTTTATATTATTTAGAACGACTCCGAATTGTAACAAATTTAGCATAATTACTAAAGTTTTTAGAAAAAAGGTCGTTATTGCACATGTAAGCTTACAGAGTTAATAATAAAAAAAGAAAGGGCACAATCTTATGAGTATAAACGTAAACAGAAATTTTTACATAAATCCAAATTGGAAGAACAATATAAACAAAGATCTAGAAATGAAACCTCAAAAACTTGAAGCAGAACCAACTCCTAAAGATTCTGGAGGAGGAATAAACCCTAAGCCTCAACCATATAACGGACCGGCACCAGATATACAAGAAATTCTTAAGAATCTTGATAATCCTAACATCCCAAAATTTTAAATAAAAAGCAATAATAAAAAATAATATTTAGTAGGTTGATTTAAAGTAAAAACGACCTACTAAATTCTTTTTTATATGTCGCGTATACAAATTTTTACATATTTCTCTATATCGGAATTAAATAATTGAACCTTGTAACCTTTTATCCTATCTTTAGTTTTGAGCGCGAGGCAACAGAGAGCGAAGTGCTTTTGCGATACACCAAAATGTTGAGCAAAACACGGAGACTCGTTTATCGCTGCCGAACAAGACAATCCCGCCTTCTCCGAATTTAACAAAGCCGTAATAGGGCTTTTTTTTGCGGGATGAGAGCCCTCCAAGTATTTTAATGTCCGATTTGTATAATAAGCTATCAGCTGTCAGTTGGGCATACCTGCCCAACAATACTAAAATTTAGGGCTCTGAAGTTCCTTAATGAAGTATTTATAAATACACCTAATCGGACTTTATTAGGACTTTAATATACAAAGAATAGCCTCAAATTAGCCTGTAAATTACTGAAATCAAAGATTTTTGGTAGTCCTGTAAAAGTCCTATTGATTGTTGGGCTATAAGCACAACCTACTAACTTTTTAATACGCGCAAGGTTTTCCGATATCAAGTAATTTTAGCTGTCAGTTAAAGTCCAATTTATTCTTGGGCTATAAGCACAACCTATAAACTACAAATTTACAAATTTTAATAACCAATTATAGATATAACTCTTAGAAAGCAAAGACTTACAAATATAAAATACTTACCAAGTACAATTTTTCTATTAAAATTTATTATGTCTATGACAAGTATATGGTTCTTCTAATTCTTCAATTATTTCCTCTGAATACTTAGCCTTGCCGTCCAATTTGTATATTTGCACAAAATCAGGATAATTTTTATCTATTTCATGGGGAGTCTCTAATTCCCGAACTTTTCGAACTTTCTTTACAATTCCTTTTTCAAAATCTATTTCTTTTATATCTGTAATAATTCTCTCTGGAAGAACTAAAACATTACCTGAACTATCTAATATTTGGATTTTATTTGAATATTGTCTTACAACTTTTTGAAAATTTCTTTTTAAATTATCTGTAAAAGTTGTAATTGTTGTACAAATTCCTCCAAATTTACTCAGCCCTCCAACCTGGACTTTAGAAATTTCACCTATACGCTTACCTTCTGAATTATAGAATTGTGCTATATGAGGATTACTAGTAGTATACTTAACACCATCTATACACTCACGAGACTTGGATAGTATTTCAGTTCGCACAATATTCTTTTTTATATATTCTGTAACAGCTTGAATTTTCATTTAGAAACCACTTTTTGGAGCTATTATAACAAAATTCTTTAAAATTACCAATAAGTATAGCCTAATTGAATATAATTACTTAAAAAACTATTAATATTTAATACATGCTTTTTTCTTGCACCAACATACATATTTTATTTTTTTTGTCGTAAATTATTAGTATGAATGAACAGGAATTAATAAACAGATGTCTAATATATGATGATGCGATTTTAACTTATCCGTTTAGGGAATCTCAGTATGAAAAGATACCTGTTTTAAGACACAAATCTAATAATAAATGGTTTGGTTTAATATTTAGACTAGATAACATTTTATATATAAACTTAAAGGCAGAACCTGAAATCATATCAATTTTAAAAGATCAGTACCCTCAAGTTATTACTTCTGCTTGGCATATGAACAAAACTCACTGGTGCAAAGTGAATGTTAATAAAATTGAACCCGATGTATTAGATGCCGTTATTAAAACAAGTTTTAATATAACCGCACAAAAAAAACATCAAACCAAAATCAAATAATCATTTACCGACTTTCTTTTTGTCATTATTTTATTTTTTTAGAAACATTTTCGCATTCACGCATAATTCTGTTCAAGTTATTTAAATCATATATTGGCGGAATATTTAACCTTAACGGTAAAAAATAATCATATACCTCATTATACGCATATGTATTTGGCTCTTTTTCACGCTCAAATAAAAATGCTTCACCTCGGTACTGATTAAATTTGTCTAATATTGGCTTATTTCCTGGTTCCTTTAGCTTGGAAACAACATCGACTAAAGGTTTATATTTTTTATCAACGTTTTTGTTATTTAATATTTTAAATAACTTGTCATCTAAATTTTTTAACGCATCAACATCTTTTCCCATCAGCATAAGTTCAAATGGTCTAGACTCACCTGGTAGCCTTAATAAGAAATGAATTGCTGTATAATTAATATTTGTATAATCACTCATATCAAATCTTACCAAAGGTTTTTCTTTTGTTTCAGAATTTACCCATTTTTCTTCTTGGAGTCTTTGTAATTTTTGTAAAAACTCTATGCTTGCATAATCATATTGTTCTTTTTTTGTGCGCTTAAGATTTTTAGTTACAATCGGACGTTTATTTTCAATTTCAAGTAACTCGATTTCACCTTTTTCAATTGGCTTTATTAGACGAGTTAAAACCTTTTCTACTACTTTTTTTCTGGCATCCCTCATAACTATTTTAGCACCGTTTAAATCTGTCATAAAATCCAAAACTTCAGATTTGCTGTTTAGTTGTCTTGTTGCACTTTTTTCACATATTGAACCGGGAGTTTTTACCCTATCTTTTATTGCATATATTGGATTCATTGGATTTAATTCTGTTACTAACAAATCGCCAAATATATCATTAAGGAATTTTCTAACTTTTTCCTGCATGGGTTCAGCAGACTTACTTACTGCTCTTGCTACACTGAGGCTTATTCCATATGTTCTGGAGGTTAGCATTTTTTCAGTTGCCCCAAAACAGACTGTATCTTGTTTTAACGGAGATTGCATTTTCAAGCCCAATTTACTTTCCGACTGATTGGTATTTTGATTAGTTTTATACTGCGGGGTAAGTCTAAATCCTATAATTTGTGAAATATTCATTTATTAATCCTTTTTTATTTGCCTCTTACTTAAAAATAGTAAATATAAAAAATTGCCTTTTTTATTAAGAAATATAAATTAAATCTTTACGTTTTTTATTTTATAACAATTCATTAATCTAAATAATTTTTTACTTGTAAAAAAATAATATGTTAGATACCATACAATTAGAGGTATCAATCGTGCGTATCCTTCCAATTATATTAAACAATACCAATATGTCAAAACCAATTAACTTGAAAACTAATGTTCTAAAAAATAATACTGCCAATGATATGTTTATAAAATCTGAAGAAATAAATTTTTGCGGAGCAAATACTTCGGCTGGGAATATACTGAAAAAATTAAGAGATATTACCTGCCCATATTGTGGAGTAAAAATGATTTCCGGCACTGTTCTATCGGGAGTAGAGAAAAGAATTGATAAATCTAAAAATATTGAAAACGGTATAAAGATACTATCAGGTTATACCGATTATATGCAACCTACAGAAAAGGCTATGTTTGATATCTTTAGGGAGTATGCAGCCCGAAATCCCAAAGCTACTTTTCAAAGTTGTTTGCAAAAGATGTATGATGAGTCTTTAGCAAAATTAAAAATAGAAGAATTCTTAATTTTAGATAAAGTTGATAATATTTCATTAAAACTATCACCATTTACAGCATTATCTGTAAGAGCAAAAACAACAAGGTGCAGAGAAGTTATCCTTGCAAACAAGAAGGAAGATACATTCAAAAGAAAAACTTTTTTATCTTCATTAGATGAAATTAAACCGGCAAATGAAGAAGAACGTGAAATATTAAAGGAAATGAAATTTCAAGCGCTATATCTACCAACATCAGGCAGCAGTCCTAATGCGTTTGTTGTTAAATATGCTAATCGTTCAGAGCAAGAAATTGCCAAAAGGCTTTTAAGACCTTCTGTTGCATCTGTTGAACACGTTAAACCGGACTCTCTTGGCGGAAAAAATTCTATTAGCAATTTTATTCTCGCCTCCGCTCAAGCTAATTCTTTAAGGGCTAATATGCCTCTTTCTTTATTCATTAAAAGATTTCCTGACATTCCACAATACTGTCAGAAGTACATTGAACAAGTTATTGAGGCTATTAATATAGGAAAATTGAAAGGGTGTGAAATGTATCCGTTTAAGATTAAAAAGACTCTTGAAAAAGAATCTGAAAATCTTATTTCTTTGGATTTATCAAGTTATAAGTATTCAGAAAAGGAGGCAAATAATATAATTCATAACCGTCGTTTAAAACAAACGAAAAAATAAAATATCTTTATTTTTTTTAACATCTAAGCAAAAAATTTTATTTTTGGTTATTAACACACTATGAACATAAAAACACACACCTCTATAAATAACAGCATAAGCTGTAGTAAATATAATTATAAGAATTCAAGCAGACAAATATACCCAAATACAACATTTAAGGGGCATTTTGGAGCCGAAAAATTTGAAAAGAATAAACTTGGATATATTATTAAAGAAACAGGCTTTTTTAGAGATTTACAAACAAAAAATTTTGTATGTGACTATATTAAAAAAAATTTTATAAATAATAATAAAATTAAAATTTTAATTGGCGGTTGCTCAACAGGAGAAGAACTTCACACGTATAATATGCTCCTACAAGATTTAGCTTGTAAACTTGAATTGACAGGTTTTGACGTTAGCGAAACCTCAATAAAAGCAGCAAAAAGTAACTCATTTTTAATGCAAAAAATAAAACCAATACCCAAAGGTTATATGGATGTAAGTTTTCAATATAAAAGAACTTTACAAGATTCCTTTTTAGCTTTTGAAAATAAGACTCCATTAACGGATGAACAAAAAAAGTTAAAAGAATTATTTGACGAATATTTTACAATATCAAATATTGTCCCTAATATACCTAAAAAATCATTATCATTAAAAATACATCAATGGTTTTTAAAATGGGTAAAAATCTACCCTCCTGAATTTGAAAATAAAACTGTAATTTTAAATCCTAACAAGGAGAAAAATTATAATTTCATATTGGGTGATATTATGGAGCTGGACAATATTACCAAAGGAGAGCAAGCAGATGTTATAACATTTACTAATGCTCTATATCATATATTAACTGAACCAGTTAGTTATAATTCAACACGAAGACTACACTCGAACGCTTACAAAACATTTGAAGAATTAGCAATAAAACTCAAAAAAAATCTTTCTCCAAATGGCATATTCGTTTTAGGCGAAGAAGAAAAAACTCAACTTATGGACGACAAAATAATCCCAACAGTTCTAAAAAAAGCCGGATTTATAGGACTAAACAAAACCAAAACTCATCAAGCAAATGTTTGGATAAACAATGTAAAATAAATTATATTGAATTAAGAGAATATAAAGAAATCTGATTTTTGAATTTTTGATGCTAAAATATACAAGTAAAAGATAAATAAGGAGCTGCAAAATGTGCGGGATTGTAGGGTATATAGGAAAAAATTGTGCATTGGATATTCTTTTAAACGGATTATCCAAACAAGAATACAGAGGGTATGACTCAGCTGGGATTGCGCTTGTAGTAAATGATAAAATAGAAGTATTTAAAGAGCAGGGCAAATTAACCAATCTTAGGAATAAGATAAAACCGCATGCTTCACATTTAATGTCCTCGCACCTTGGTATCGGTCATATTCGTTGGGCTACCCACGGAGCACCAACAACCATAAATGCTCACCCCCATCAATGCAACTGCGGGAAAGTGGTTGTTGTACATAACGGTATCATTGAAAACTTTAAAGAACTTAGAACAGAGTTAGAAGGATACGGTTGCAAGTTCAAAAGCCAAACTGATACCGAAGTTGTAGCTCACCTTGTTGCACACGAATTTGCTAAAGTCAAAAATTTAACAGAGGCAGTTTGTATTGCAACAAAAAGGCTTGAAGGTTCGTATGCAATATGTGTAATGCACCAAGATGTAAAAGATACTCTTGTTGTGACAAAAAGGAACGCCCCTTTATTAGTCGGAATTGGTGAAGGTGAATACTTTGTAGCTTCTGACGTTCCTGCAATTATTGAATATACAAAAAAAGCTGTGTATCTAGAAGATAATCAGGTCGCAACAATTCATAGTGATTTTTTAGGAATTATGGATTCTGAACATAATATTATAACTCCGCACGTTGAAATTTTACCTTGGGAGTCTGTTTCCTTAAGCAAAATGGGTTATAAACACTTTATGCTTAAAGAAATTCACGAACAGCCTGATATTATCAGAAATATTTTGGCAGACAAACTTCATAGCACGGATGCGGATGTTACTTTATCAGGAGTAAATATTGATAAAAATTTATTAAAACACTTAAACCGAATTCAGGTTGTAGCTTGCGGAACATCTTTGCACGCCGCTATTATAGGGAAATACATTATTGAAACTTTGTGTGACATTGCCGTTGATATTGAACCCTCTAGTGAATATATCTACCGTAAGACTTTAACGGACAAAAATACTCTTGTTATTGGTGTTTCCCAATCAGGTGAAACGGCAGATACTTTAACGGCTGTCAGACAGTCTAAAAAAAGAGGCTCTCATATTTTAATTATTACAAACCGTCCGGATTCAACAATGGCAAGAGAAGCTGATAGCTTAATTCCTGTTAATGCAGGTATTGAAGTTAGTGTAGCGGCTACTAAGTCTTATATAGCACAAGTTATGTCCTTCTATCTTTTAGCTATTCACATAGCACAACTAAAACACACAATAGATACGAGTTTAGCTGAAACATTAAAACACGAATTAATATTACTACCGATGAAAATAGAATCTATTTTATCTCACAAAGAGCAAATAGCAGAAATAGCAAAATTCTATTCTGGATTTAAAAATTTTGTGTTTATTGCAAGAGGAATTAATTATGCGACAGCTCTTGAAGGAGCATTAAAGTTAAAAGAAATTAGTTATATCAATGCAACAGGCTATCCTGCTGGAGAGTTAAAACACGGTCCGATTGCTATGCTTGATGAAAGCATGCCTGTTTTATCAATTCTCATGTCGGGTTGCGTTTATGACAAAATTCTTTCTAACAGCGAGGAAGCAAAAGCAAGAAATGCAAGAATGATAGCTCTCACAGACTCTGATGACCCAAAACTGAACGAACTTTTTGAACATATTATTAAAGTTCCAATGGTACACGAGCTTATTTCACCAATTATTGCAATTGTTCCGCTTCAATTGTTAGCATATTATATTGCAGAGTATCTCGGTAAAGATGTTGATCAACCAAGAAACTTGGCTAAATCAGTGACGGTAGAATAATGAAGATTATTTCTGAAAATATTGAATTGAAGAATATTGGCACCTTTACAACCGAATACATTGAAGGTGAATTAAAAAAAAGAAATATAGATTTTGTCAGATGGGCAATTATAGATATTAATGAGAAATTTTTTACTCTTTGTGTTTCTCATGTTATAATCTAGCTGAATAAAGAGTTAATGTTAACAAATTAAGAAAAGGGGAAGCAAAAAATGCAAACACTGTTGAATTATGAAATTAAGGATATGTTTTTAGCAGAACAAGGCAAAAAAAATATAGAATGGGCACAAAAGGATATGCCCGTTTTAAATTCCATAAAAGAAAGGTTTAAAAAAGAAAAACCGTTTGAAGGATTAAGATTAACGGCATCTGTTCATGTAACAAAAGAAACCGCAGCATTATGCACTGTAATGAAAGCGGGTGGAGCAGATGCCATTTTAATCGCATCAAATCCTTTATCTACTCAAGATGATGTTGCAGCAGCGTTAGTAAAGTACTGGGAAATACCTGTTTTAGGTTATGCCGGCGAGAGCGTTGAAACCTACAAGCAACACGTTAAAGATGCAATAGATTTTAATCCTGACATAGTTATAGATGACGGTTGTGATATAGTTGCAACAATTCATGCAGAAAAACCTGAATTGGCAAAGAAAATTATCGGTTCAACAGAAGAAACAACAACAGGAATAATAAGGTTGCAAGCACTTGAAGCACAAGGGGAACTAAAATTCCCTGCTGTAGGTGTTAATACAAGTCTTACAAAACACTTATATGATAACAGATATGGAACAGGTCAAAGTGCAATGGACGGGATTATGAGAGCTGCAAATATTCTTATTGCAGGTAAAACTGTTGTTATATCCGGTTATGGATGGTGTGGTAAAGGATGTGCTTTAAGAGCAAAAGCTCTTGGAGCAAATGTTATTGTTTGTGAAGTTGATCCGCTAAAAGCTCTTGAAGCTGCTATGGAAGGATATAGAGTAATGCCAATCGCTGAAGCTGCTAAAGTTGGGGATTTATTCTTAGCCGTTACAGGGGATATTCACGTCGTTGATGTTGAACATATTTATACAATGAAGGATGGAGCGTTCTTGTGTAATGCAGGACACTTCGACCACGAAGTTAATGTTCCTCAACTGAAAAAAGAAGCTATTGAAATTAAACGTATCAGACCATTCCTTGATGAATATAAGCTTAAAAACGGAAAATCTGTTTATGTTCTTGCTGAAGGGCGCTTAGTTAACCTTGTTGCAGCAGAAGGACATCCGGCTAGTGTTATGGATATGAGTTTCGCTAACCAAGCTCTTGGGATGGAATTTATTGTTAAAAACAAAGGCAAATTAGAACATAAACTTTATACGTTGCCTGAATCTGTTGACAAAGAAATTGCTCAACTTAAATTAGAATCTATGGGGATTTCTATTGATACATTAACAGAAGAACAACAAAAGTATCTTAACAGCTGGAATATTTAATTTATATTTACTTAATAAGCGGAAAAGAGCAGTTAAATTAAAATTTAACTGCCTTTTTTTATATGATATAATAAGCTTGTTCGGAGGATAGAACTTGAAAAAGATAATAATGTATTCTATTTTAGCATTAATTGCATTATCAGTTATGCTTCCATTTTTTATTATGGTTTTTATATCTTTCCTTCCTGAATCTCAAATAAATTTCGGAAATATCCATTTCACACCTGTACTTGATAACTGGAAAAACGTTTTTCAAAAAATACCTGTTGGAAGATATTTTTTTAATAGCTTATATGTTTCAACCCTAACAACAATCGGTCAAGTTTTATTTTCAGCAATGGCTGGATATGCATTTGCCAGAATGAAATTTAAGGGTAGTGATATTATTTTTTATATATTTTTATTTAGTATGATGGTACCACCTCAAGTAAATATTGTTCCACTATTTTGGTTAATGAGTAAACTTGGATTAATTAATACTTATTCTGCTCTAATTCTTCCAGGACTCTTTGGAGGCTTTGGAGTCTTTATGATGCGGCAATTTTTCTTAAGCTTTCCAAAAGATTTAGAAGAAGCTGCTCACGTTGATGGTGCAAGTATTTGGAAGATATTTTTTAAAATTGTGTTACCTTTAGCAGCTCCTGTTGTTGTAACTCTTTCAGTTTTAACTTTTGTTACCGCTTGGAATAGTTTTATGTGGCCGCTTATTGTTACAAATACCGAAAACATGAGAACTTTGGCTCTTGGGCTTGCTGTGTTTAAAGGAAGTCTAAGAGAACTGACCCTCTGGGGCGAACTTATGGTCTGCTGCACTATCTGTTCTATCCCAGCTATTTTAATTTTTATTTGTTCAAAAAAATACTTGATTAATGATATTATCGCAGGTGCAGTTAAGGAGTAATTATTATGAAAGAATTAAAATCTATGAGATTACATATCGGAATTTTTGGTAAAACAAATACCGGTAAATCATCTTTTTTAAACAGTATTTTAAACCAAGAAATTTCTATAACATCTTCTATAGCAGGAACTACAACTGACGTTGTTGAAAAATCCGCAGAATTGTTTCCGATTGGTCCAGTAACTTTTTTGGATACCGCAGGATTAGATGATTTTTCAGAACTCGGGGATAAAAGAATTGAAAAAACTCTTAAAATCCTTAATAGAACTGATGTCGGAATTATTATTTGTGATTATAGCGGATTTTCCGAAGTAGAACTTGATTTAGTTGAAAAGTTTAAAACGTTAAATATTCCTTTTGCGGTAATTATTAATAAATCTGATGTACAAGTTATTTCTGATGAAAAAATTAATATTATTAGAAATTACACTGATAAAATTGTTCAGATTTCGGTTTTAAAAGATGAAAAAACAACAGATAAATTTGTTGAACTTTTACTAAAAATTTTACCTGAAGAATTCTCGAACGCTCAATCAATGATGGGAGATTTAATAAATGCTAATGATGTAGTTGTATTAGTTACCCCAATAGATAAAGAAGCCCCAAAAGGTCGTTTAATTCTTCCTGAAGTGCAGGCAATAAGAGATTTACTTGACAACAGCTGTGTAGCTTGCGTAACCCAAGTACCTCAGCTTGAGAATACATTATCTATCCTAAATGTAAAACCAAAACTTGTTGTCACTGACTCTCAAGCGTTTAAAGAAGTAAATGCTATCGTACCGAATGATATTTCGTTAACCTCCTTCTCTATTCTTTTAGCAAGGCTTAAAGGTGATTTAGTAACATTTGTTCAAGGAGTCAAAACTCTTGATGATATCAAAGAGGGCGATAGAATCTTGATTGCTGAAAGCTGTACTCACCATAGAATCGATGATGATATTGCTCAAGTTAAGATTCCAAAATTAATCCAAATGAAAACAGGTGTTAAGCCCGCTTTTGAGTACTATTCAGGTCACGACTTCCCAAATCTTGACGGATATAAATTGATTATCCACTGCGGAGCCTGCATGACTAATAAAAGAGAAGTCCTGTCAAGAATCCTGCTTGCAAAAAAACATGATGTACCTATTACTAATTACGGAATTACAATTTCCTATTGTTTAGGCATCCTAGATAGAGCTATTGCTGCTTTTAACCTGAAACATTAAATTATATTTAGATTATTACAATGTATATATTTTATATGTAATATTTCTTAACAATGCGTATAAAAAAAGCAATTAATCTAAAGATATTTACTTTATATATATGTAAGTAATAAAGCATTTATATAAGGAGAATAAAGATATGGCAAGAGTTTTAATTTCAATGCCCGAAGAATTTTTAGGAAAAATTGACCAAGTAGCAACAGGTGAAAATCGTACGCGTTCAGAGTTAATTAGAGAAGCATTAAGAAGTTATATAAGGAAGAGTCGAGTAAGAGAAACAGCCGTATCAAGTAAGAATGCAGCAATTCTTGAAGCACTTTTGGATTAATGGGATAAAAAGACAGAGAGTAAAAAAAATTTATGTTATTCCCCTTAAAAAGGGGAATTTTTTTTGAGATTAATAAATGTGTTCATGGTAGTATTGTATGAAGGGGGAGGAAATAATGGAAGAAGTGAAGAAGGTTAAGAAACCAATATTAAACTACATAAATGTTTTTAGAGGTTTAGCTATATTATTAATACTAGCTGGTCATACAATGCAAATGGGGAATCCAGGTACATGGGGTAATTGTATTTCGAAAGAAATTTGGGCTGGAGGAACTGTATTATTTGTATTCATTGCCGGTTTCTTATTTGAATATTTATCATATAAATTTGAGTACAAAAATTACTTGTCAAAAAAATGGACAAATGTTATTTTACCTTATATCATTACAGCGATTCCAGGAATTATATTATGTTTCACTTTACCTACTATATATGGCAACCCTTTCTATGAGTATAATAAATTTGCACAAATTGGTGTATTTTTAACAACTGGTAGGGTTCACAATGTGCCTACTTGGTTCATACCTATGATTGTTATATTTTTCTTATTCTCCGCTTTATTATTAAAAGCCGAAAAGAAGGGAATTTTATATAAACTCTTACCTTTTGCTCTTTTAATAACTGTAATCTACCCAAGACAAGATATTGAACCTTATATGGTTGCAGATTTAGGGTTTTGGCAAAAATATGCAGCTTATTTATTCTATGTTTTACACGGATTTATTCATTTCTTCTCCAGCTATGTCGGAGGTATGTATTTAGCTGCCAATATTGATAAGGTAGATAAAATGTATAAATTTAGACATTGGTTACTGTTAGGAACTATTATTGTTTCGGCTATTGATGTTATACTTGCTCATAATTACGGTATCTCTAATGGTTCTGTTTCAAAAACTGTATTTACAGTTTGGGCATTGGTTATGTTAAAACATTATAATGATTTCTTTGATAGGCATCCTAAGATAAACAATTTTATGGATATTTGTGCTAAGTACAGCTTTGGATTGTTCTTTGTCCACTGGTATTTCGTATTTTTATTTAACGATTTAACAGAAATACCGCCGGTAGTTGTCAATTTACCGTTCCATGCAGCATCATTAGTGGTCATTACTAGGTATTTATTTGTTTTTCTAGCAAGTTTTATAGTCTTGTGGTTAGCTAAAAAACTACTTAAGGCTTTAAGGCAAGAAAACACAAGAAAATTTATCGGAGTATAAAAGATAAAAAAGGACCGGAAAAATTTCCGGTCCTTTTTTTATTATCTTTTTCCGCCTCTTTTAAAATCTGGTCCCTTTCTAAAGTCTTTTTTTAATTCTTTTCTATTATAGCTTGTCTTTTTTATATTTTTCTTTTTATCTCCATTTTGAAATTTTTGGTCTTTTCTGAAATCCTTTTTGAACTCTTTTTTATGGTGATTAACATTTTTTATGTTTTGTTTACGCTCACTTTTATAATTTTGGGCATCATTTCTAAAATCTTTTCTTAATTCTTTTTGTCGCTTGTTTTGGTCATTGTAGTATTTTTTGTGGTCTTGTGTACGATTTTGAAATTCTCGTTTTTGAGTTTGGTATGGCGGTTGTTTGTACTCTTTACGTTGCATATTTTGATAATTTTGATAATGATTATCCTTTGCTAAACATTGGTTTCCTGCAAGACCTGCAAATAGAAAACCGGCTATTAACAATGACATAAATTTCTTATTCATACTTTTTAATCCTTTCATTTTCAACTTTTTCTCTTGCGCGCTATACTATGTTAACGATTTGTTTTTTGAAAAGTTCATTTTTAGAAAATTCATGTTAAAATTGGTTAAAGGGTTATGGTTAATTTAATTAAAGAGAGGTGTTACAGATGAAAAAGATTTTAGCATTGGCTTTTTTATTAGTATTTACGACTCCTGCATTTGCAATAATGGATGATAGTGATACAGAAATCCAAAAGGCAGAGATAAAATATCAAAAAAAACTTGAAAAAATAAGAAGAAAGCAAGAATTAAAATGTTTAAAAAATCCTGATAAATGTACACCGGCACAAAACAGTAATTTTACATTAGGCGTTGCACAAAGGAATATAAAAATAGGGACCTCACAAGCGGATGTTGCAGCAGCAATGGGTGCACCTAATATTGTAACCACTGATGCTGACGGTAAAGAAACTTGGATTTATGATAAAGTATCATCCGTTACATCTTATAATAATAGCGGTTTTGATGTTGGAATTATTTTGGCTGGCTATGGTAAAGGACGAGGAAATGCTCAATCCTCACAAAAAACTTTAACTATTGTTATTAAATTTAACAACCAAAAAGTTGAGTCATTCAAATATCATATGAGTAATTTCTAAGAGGAATTAAATGAAAAAATTAGTTTTATGTTTAATCTGTTTGCTACTTACTTGCTCATCTGTTGTGATGGCAAAAAGTTCTAAAAATGAGATAATAACTCCACAAACCCAGCTTCAAAAAAGACAATATCAGACCAGAAATTTTAGCGGAGTATCCAAACCTACTGTAATGAAAGCTATGCTAAATGTTTTACAAGACCAAGGATTTATGGTTTATAATGCTAATCCAATATTAGGTTTTATCTCAGGAAGTAAAGAATTTAGTCCAGGTGACAAATCTATTGACATGCAAAGAGAATTCGGCACAACTCGAACAGGCGGGGCAGTTGTTGCCGTTGTAGAAGCAACCGCTAATGTGTCTGAGTTTGGAAAAGATGTTCGAGTAAGAATCAATTTTAAACGGAAATTACTCAATATTTATGGTAATGCACAAAAGATTGAAGAAATTACAGATGAAGCGTATTATCAGAATTTCTTTTCAAGTGTAGATAAAGCTATTTTTATTAAGAAGAAAAAAATTTAATAATGAAATTATATAGTTTATTTTTTATATTTTTAATATTATTTTTTACGTCAATACCAGCTATTGCTAAAGAAAAAGCTGCTATTTCCAAATCAGTATTTGAAATAAGAGAAATTCAGACAGGATATTTTGATACAACAAATCAGCAGCAAGTTTTACAAGCAATAATATATACTCTTCAAGATAACGGGTTTATTATTGAAAATATAGAAGAGGAGCTGGGCTTTTTAAAAGCGAGGAAAGACGACAGACTAAAACGTACAAAGAAGGGACGCGTTGCATTATATTCAACAACAGCAGCTCTGGGCTTGACCGGTTTTGTTTTGTCCTATGGAATGAATCCCCCACTACTTGCACAAGTCATTCAGGATACAATCCGAATAAAAAATGAAGTTTCACCACATCCAGTAATTTTTGATATTTTTGTTATTACTGAAGTAGTTGGTAAAAGAACTAAAGTAAGGTTGTCAATTATTGAAAAAGAGCTTGAAAATGCTGACGGATATACGACTGTTAAGTCATCTCCAAGAAAAGTTGTTAGACATTATTCACCATTAATTTATCAGGAATTTTTCAGCCAACTAGATAAAAATTTATTCTTATTACAAAACGGATTATGATACTTAAAACATGATAGAGGAGAGTTTTATGGAAGAATCAGATATTAAATATACCTGTTATGAATTAAAAAAAATTAAAAACCTTCCGGTATTAATTTTTATTGAACTTGTCTTGTTAGCATTAATCGTTTCAAGTATTTTTTCTTTTAATTATCTTTATAATACTATCTTTTTCTTTTATATTCCGCTTGTTATAACTATCTCAGTCATATTTATATCTATTTTATATTATATTTTCACAAATCATAACAAGTATGATAAAGTATTTGTTTCGGAAGAATCAAAAATGATTTCATTTGTTGTAAACGATATTAACACAAAGGTCGTACCGTTTAGCGTAATAAAAAACGTAAGATATTACGGGAATAAAGTATCGTTTAAAACAAACAATTCATCAGAAAATCTTGTATTTAAAGATATTGAGTCTGCCACAAATTTTGACTCTCAGATCAGACCCTTAGAAGAACTCTTAGCCAAATATTCACCGGAATTTAATATGAGAATAATACCCATAATAATAGGGGTAATATTTCTGCCTTTGTTATTATTTTCATACTTAAATTGCCATTGTGACAGGGATAGCGGGCAATGTATTTTAACAACTTATAATTTTTTATCAAAACCGGAGATTAATGTATTTGAAATAAACGAGTTATCAAATATAGATTTGGATGTATACCACGGATCAAAAGGCAGCCGATTTTATAGCTTATTAATTAATCTGGAAACAAATGGTGCAAAATCACAAATAAGACCTATTTTTTCTTTTTCCGGAGAACTGCAGGCAAATACATTTGTAAAAAAAATAATGGATTATAAAAACAGTAATGAAAAAGAATTCAATTATAAATATGTCTCACCTGCTATACTTTTATCTATTTTTGTTCTTACTTTTAGTATTTTAGCTTTGCTAATGAGGATAAAATATCTGGAATGGAAATTTCTTGCAATTACAATCGCTATCGCATCCATTATTTCGTATATTTTTATATCTAACTTTGAAATAAATATATCGCCAAATGAAACAAAAGAAAGTGAAGTTGTCGGATACTATTATAGAGCAAGAGAATTGGTTGTAAATAAGAAATACGATGAAGCCCTGTTAATTTATGATAAGGCGGAGAGAATTTATCCTGAAGATTATTATATTAAATTAGAGATATCGGATATATATAGAAATAAAAAAGAGTATAAAAACTCAATAAATTATGCCCAACAAGCAATTAATTTAATTAAGAAGAATAAAAGCTCTGCTATAACAAAAAGAGAGTTTTATGTAGAAGATATGCAATCTTCTTATTTTTCTGCATTATACAACATAGCATACTGTTATTATAAACTTGAAGATTATAATAATGCAGTTATTTACTATACAAAACTATTAGAGGATAAATCAAATACACCAAAAGACTATTTAGCCTCGAGACTAAATAGAGGTAAATGCTATATTAAACTGGGTGAAAAAGAAAAAGCTCTAAAGGATTTTAAACTATATAAAAAAATCGTATTAGGTTTTATAAAGAATAATTCTACAAGATATAATGCAAAACATCTTGCGGAGGTTAATGAACTAATAAAATCTGTTGAAAACGGAAATGAAGTTATCACAACAGGAAACGAAGGTAGTGAAGAAATATATTCAAAATATAAAAAAATAGTTGTGAATGAACCCTCAGAATATGATAATCTAACCAAGCAAGAGATACTGGATTTAAGAAAGAAATATGTAGCACAATCGATGTTTAATTCTCGTTATTATAAACCAAGTGAAAAAGTATTCGGTGGAATAGTAGATAAAAAGCCGTGGTATGGACTTGATAATGCGGCCTGCCCGTTTGTCCCTGAAATTGCAAGCGGAAAGAGCGCTAGAAGTATATATATCAATAACCCTTCACTTTTACTTGGTGTTATTAAACATTTAGGGCATAAGTATCCAAAAGATACGCCATTTTGCAGAAATAAAATTATGCAATTTATTCCAAGCTCAATGTATTATGACGATTCTAAAAATATGATAATTGTAGTATATAAGGTCAATGATAGTGTAGTAAGAGATATTCAGAAACCACAATACGGAATACCATTAGCCTTTGTAGGATTAAACGCGCGGGATTTTGGTTATAACTATGTTTATGCCTATGATTATTACAATTTATTTTTTACCAAGCATAATAACGTTTCAGAAGAAGTTTACACACCTTTAGATTATATTCACGTAGGTTCAAGCTGCCGCTTACCGGGAGGATGTAATAATACCTCTCCAATGCAACCGAAATTTGAATTTATGATAAGAGAACTACCTGCCGGAGTAATGTTTAAACTATGGAAACATTCACCATTCCATGCAAGTCAAAAAGGAGATATTTATTTAAAAATAATTTTTGAAAAATAAGACTACATTTTTGCTCAAAAAATAGTTTATGATACTATATTGTAAGAATACTTAAAGACTTGGAGAAAATAAAATAATGGGAATTTCAAATCTATTCAGTGTAGATATTGTCAATAATAAACGACAACCTGAATTTGATTTGTGCAAAACAATCTGTATAGGATTAATGATTCTTTGCCACGTCTTTTACGTTATAAAATTTAATAATATTGTAGGTTTTAATCCTACATATATTTCATTTAATTTAGTAAGACTATTAGGAGCCCCGTTTTTTATGTTTAGTATGGGTGTTGGTCTTGCCTATACAAGGAAAGATTCTGCTAAACATTGCTTGCATCGGGGTTTAATGCTCCTTTTTATGGCATATTTGCTGAACTTTTTAAGAGAAGTTTTACCTTGGATGTTGTTTGGGGAGTACCCGCTATTTGGGAAATTAATGACTCAGGATAAATTGTTGATGTTCCTGAGTGGTGATATTTTACACTTTGCAGGACTTGCGTTTTTATTCTTTGCAATAGTGAAATATTTTAAGTGGTCAACTGCAAAAACACTTATTATAACATTATTTATAACGGCAATTGGTGCCTTTTGCTTAAATGAATTTTCTGTAAAAATACAAATAGATAACTTTTATCTGTCATTTATTGGCTTATTTATTCCAATTAAGAATTTTACCGTGAATGATTATGTTTGTTATTCATTTACAAACTGGCTACTATATCCTGTGGTTGGCTGGGTCTTTGGAAAAGCTCTTAAAAGATGTAAAGATGTGAATAAATTTTATAAATATTTGTTCTGGATAATGACACCAATATTTTTATTATCTTGGGCAGCTTATGATGCCAATGGTCGTAATATATGGTTTATACTGACAAATTCATTTGTATACCATCAACAAAATCCTATAATAATGGCAATATACTTAAATATAATAGTAGTAGCACTAAGTATAGCACACCCAATTTCAAACTGTTTTGGACGATTTAGAGTCTGGAATATAATAAAACATTTCGGGCAAGAGCTACCTACTTTGTATTTTGTATCTTGGGTTATAATCGGTTGGATAGGTGCTTGGCTAAAATACCATGATACATATTTACCGAACACTCTGAGTAATATTGTTTCAGTATATGTTTTTGTGCTTATTTTATCTGAAATATTCATTTACTTTAAAAACAAATTAAAAAACAGAAATAAGGATAAGGTTTCTAATCAACCTTCTACTAAACAAACTAACGTTAACAAAGAGGTTGTCTTATCTAAATAATAGTTAATTTTAATTAACCAAAATTATGATAATAAGCAACAGTATATATACAGAGTATAATTAAACACTATGCAAAAAACGCCCTTGCGGGCGTTTTTGTCGAAACAAAACTTAAATAAAGTTATAATAAAAATTATAAGACGTAAGCCGACCCATCAAGAATGCAAATAATATATAAATCTTTCGTAACCCCGAAATCTGTCATTTGGTGTGACCGACTTACAATATTATGTTAACTTGTTTTTAGGGCTTTTTTCATCCCCAAAAGAATGATTTTTGCGATACAAATTAACTCTTAAGCATTAATTCGCATGAATAAGGTAATAGTAATAAAAATAAAATAAAAAAAACCGCTTTTTTTTATAAAAGCGGTTAAACCTACATACAACTAACTAACCTAAAAATTCATTTTAAAAATCAAATTGACACCTGTTTTAGCTTTAGCAGTAGGATTATTGATTAAATCATATCCTTGAACCTCTGCTGATAGAGTACAGTTTTTATCTGCCAATTTGAAATTTATATTAGCACCGCTGTATATACTTAATGTTGGTTCAGCGATCTCACCATTTTTTAAATTAATGTTAGTAGTAGAGTTAGGAGTAAAATACAAACTAACATTTTTTGAAACAGGTACATCTACACCGATTGCAAAACGCTGAGCAAGAGCGGAATTATCATTATTATAAGAAAATCTTGAACGTGAAGAAGCATTGATAGAAGCCAGACCGAAATCAGCAAGTTGTACTGATGCTTTAAAGTCAGTTACGCCTTTTATGCTAGAAATTTGACCATCTGGTTTCCAATCTTTTGCAATAGATTGTTCAACACTGACACCTTTAGCAACTTTTATTCCACAGGTAGAAAGAGAAGTGCCGCTGCCATCCAAGTTAGCAAAGTTCTGAAAAGAAGCAAAAGTTTTTATTTCTGAACCACTTGGCATCAATTTCTCCTTAATTCCCGTTACTTATATATAAAGTCAACTAAGAATTAAAAATTGAAAAAAAAAAAAAAAATTATTTTGATTTATTAAGAA